>NZ_JBEXYL010000037.1:0-87678 GCF_040630895.1 Streptomyces sp. NPDC005728 | reverse complement strand
GGTTGATAGGCCAGATATGGAAGCCCGGTAACGGGTGGAGTTGACTGGTACTAATAGGCCGAGGGCTTGTCCATTGATGCTCGCGTTCACTGTGTTGGTTCTGAAACCACGAACAGCCCCATGTCACGGCATGGTGCGGCGTTCACAGTTTCATAGTGTTTCGGTGGTCATAGCGTGAGGGAAACGCCCGGTTACATTCCGAACCCGGAAGCTAAGCCTCACAGCGCCGATGGTACTGCAGGGGGGACCCTGTGGGAGAGTAGGACGCCGCCGAACAAAATTTGGGAAAACCCCCGCATCGAAAGATGCGGGGGTTTTCTGCGTTCCGGGTCCTTTAAGGTCGAGGTATGCGATACGACCTGATCATCTTCGACAACGACGGCGTCCTCGTGGACAGCGAGCCGATCTCCAACCGGCTGCTGGCGGCCTATCTGACCGAGCTGGGGCACCCGACGTCGTACGAGGACTCCATTCGGGACTACATGGGGTCGGCGATGCATCGGATCCACGAGCTGGTCCTGGAGCGGACCGGGCAGCGGTTGCCCGATGACTTCGACGATGTCTTCCATGCCCGGGTGTTCGCGGCGTTCGAGCGGGAGTTGAAGCCCGTGGCCGGTGTCGACGATGTACTGGAGAGGCTGGCCGCTGACGGTGTGCCGTACTGCGTGGCGTCCTCAGGGAGCCATGAGCGGATCCGGGTGGGGCACCGGACGACCGGACTCGACCGGTGGTTCGCGGAGGAGAGGATCTTCAGTTCGCAGGATGTGGGGCGGGGCAAGCCGGAGCCCGATCTCTTCCTGTACGCGGCCGAGTTGATGGGTGTCGCCCCGGAGCGGTGTGTCGTCGTGGAGGACTCCCCGCTCGGTGTGCAGGCGGCCGTGGCGGCCGGGATGGACGTGTACGGGTTCACCGCGATGACGCCGGCGGAGCGACTCGCGGGGGCGAACCAACTCTTCTCCAGCATGGACGAGTTGGCTGACCTGCTGGTGTGACCGGAGCCATCGGGTCGGGCCTGACATTTGTCATGCGGACCACCGGACGATCGTTTCTACTGGCGGACCCCGCTCAGCGGCGAAGCTAAGGGCATGACGAAGAACACGGGGGCCCAGGGCCGGAGCAACAACCAGAAGCAGAACCCGAGCGTGCTCGACCACTTCAAGCCGCTGCTCGTGGACGTGGCGGTGCCGCTCGGCTCGTACTACCTCTTCAAGGACGGCTTCGGGATGAGCACCTTCGCGGCGCTCGCCTGGAGCAGCGTGGTGCCGGCGGTGCGGACCGTGTGGGGTCTGGTCAAGGAGCGCAGGACCAACGGGCTGGCCGGGCTCATCCTGGTGGTCAACGTGGTGTCGCTGCTGCTGAGCTTCGTCTCCGGGGACCCGCGGCTGATGCTCGCCAAGGACAGCGGGGTCAGTAGCACGGTCGGCATCGGGATCCTGGTCTCCGTCTGGCTCGGGAGGCCGATGATGACCGCGGGTATGAAGCCCTTCCTGGTGAAGGGGGACGCGGCCAAGGAGGCCGCCTGGGAGCGGTTGGCATCCGGGACGGCCGCCCAGTCCGGGGCCTTCCGTCGCAAGGAGCGGGCGTTCTCCGTGGTCTGGGGTGTGGTGCTGCTCGCCGAGTGCATCGTGCGGGTCGTGGGTGCGTACACCATCCCTGTGGACACCATGGTGTGGCTCGGCACCGTCATCATGATCGGCGCGATGGCGATCGCCTTCGTGGTCAGCGGCGGGCTGGCCGTCGAGCCGATGGAGAAGATGCTGGCTGCCGAGGTCGAGGCCGGCAAAGCCGAGACGCCCGAGATGGCTGTCGCCGCCTGATCCTCCGCTCGGTGAAGATGAAGAAAATTCATCTTTGGCTTGATCTACCCACAGGTAGCCCGGGGCCCTACGCTCGCCGCCATGACTGATGTGCTGCGGCGCGGTAGGGCCTCGCTGGCGTTCAGCTTCTTCGCGCAGGGCGCCACCTTCGCGCTGCTGGTGACGCGGATCCCGGCCATCCAGGACCGGTACGGAATCTCCGACGCGCTGCTGCCGGCCTTCCTGGCCGCCGTACCGATCCTCGCCGGAGTCGGCAGCGTGACGACCGAGCAGCTGGTGAGGCGGGTCCCGCCCAGTCGGCTGCTGCGCTGGTCCCAGCCGGTGGTGCTGCTGGCGCTGCTGGGAGTCGGAGCCGGCGGGGTGGTGGCCGAGCTGGGGCTGGCCCTGGCCGCGTTCGGCCTGGCCGTGGGGGCCCTGGACGCCTCTATGAACATGCTCGGGGTGAGTCTGCAGCGGACGTACGGGCGCAGCATCATGCTGAGCTTCCACGCCGTCTACAGCCTGGGCGGGATCGTCGGGGCCTCGCTCGCCTGGGCCGGGGCGCACTGGCATCTCGCGCTGTGGGTGTCGTATCTGCCGGTGGTGGCCGTGCTGCTGCCGGCGACGCTGGTGGGGAGCCGGTGGTACGTCGACGGGGAGCCGGCGCCCGTGGCGGAGGAGAAGGGCGGCACGGGCACCGTCGTCTTCAAGCTGCTGCTGCCGCTGTGTCTGGTGATGACCTTCGCCTACATCGGGGACTCGACCGTCTCCAACTGGAGTGCGAAGTACCTGAAGGACGTGCTGGGGAGTTCGGAGCAGCTGGCGACGGTGCCGTACAACGTGTACATGGTGACCACGCTGGTGGGTCGGGCTGTCGGGGACTTCGGGGTACGGCGGTTCGGGGCGGCCGCGGTCGTACGGCTCGGGGCGCTGGTGGCGGCCGGGGGGTTCGCGGTGGTGTCCGTGGCGCCGGACGCGTGGGTCGGGATGCTCGGATTCACCCTGCTGGGGCTGGGGCTGTGTGTGCTGGTGCCGCAGACGTTCGCGGCGGCGGGGCGGTTGTTCCCGGGGGCCTCGGACGCGGCGATCGCTCGGCTGAACATCTTCAACTACGTCGGTTTCCTGATCGGTTCGCCGTTGGTCGGGGCGCTCGGGGATGCCTGGAGCTATCGCGGGGCCATGCTCATACCCATGGTGTTGGTGCTGGTGACGTTGGTGTACGCCAGGTCGTTCGCGGCTCAACCGGACCGATACGGTGGCGGGCATGAGCGGCCGCGCACAGCTGATGTGGGACGAGGCAGTAACGGGCTATGACTTCGGCCCGGACCATCCGATGGACCCGGTCCGGCTGGAGCTGACCCGGAAGCTGGTGGGTGCCTTCGGGCTCGACCGGGAGATGGCGGTCGTCGCGGCGAAGCCGGCCGGGGAGTCGACGCTGCGGCTGGTCCACCGGGAGGACTACATCGACGCCGTGAAGGCCGCGTCGGCGGATCCGGCGTCGGCCCGTGGGGCGTACGGGCTCGGGACCGTGGACGATCCCGCGTTTGCCGGGATGCACGAGGTGTCCGCGCTGATCGCGGGGCTGTCGGTGGGGGCGGCCGAGGCGGTGTGGCGGGGGGATGCCGATCATGCCGTGAACTTCGCGGGCGGGCTGCACCATGCGATGCCCGGCGGTGCGTCGGGGTTCTGTATCTACAACGATGCTTCGCTGGCGATCGCCCGGCTGCTGGAGCTGGGGGCCGAGCGGGTCGCCTATGTCGATGTCGACGTGCATCACGGGGACGGGGTGCAGGCCGCGTTCTGGGAAGATCCGCGGGTTCTGACCATTTCGCTGCACGAGCATCCTCGTACGTTGTTCCCGCAGACCGGGTGGCCGCAGGAGACCGGGGCCGGGGCGGGCGAGGGCGCCGCCGTGAACGCGGCGCTGCCGGCCGGGACCGGGGACGCGGGGTGGCTGCGGGCGTTTCACGCCGTGGTGCCGGAGCTGCTCGCGGAGTTCCGGCCGCAGGTGCTGGTGTCGCAGCACGGGGCCGATACGCACTTCGAGGATCCGCTCGCGCATCTCGCCGTGTCGTTGGATGCGCAGCGGGCTGTGCAGGGGGTGTGTCATGAACTGGCGCACGAGTACGCGGACGGGAAGTGGGTCGCGCTGGGGGGCGGTGGGTACGCGGTGGTGGACGTGGTTCCGCGATCGTGGACGCATCTGGTGGGGATCGCCGCGGGGCGGGAGATCGCTCCCGAGGCGGTGATTCCTGAGGGGTGGCGGCAGGAAGTGTTCGCCCGGACCAGACAGTTGGCTCCGCAGCGGATGACGGACGGGCGGTGGCCGGTGTCCTTTGCTTCCTGGGAGTCGGGGTACGACCCTGCTGATCGGCTCGATCAGGCTGTGCTGGCTACTCGGCGGGCGGTGTTTCCGTTGCGCGGCTTGCTGCCGTGAGCGTCCCGGAGGGAAAGGCGCCCATTACGCCAACCGTGCGGTCTTTTCGGGATCCGAGCCCTCTCCCACCCCCCAATGAGTCACCATCGCATCCGTGTTGACCGCCGATGCACTCCGTACGCATCTGCTGGCTGTCCGGTTGGCCGGGGAGGTGGCCACCTCTCGGGAGGACAGTCTTCGTAGCTATCGGCTCTTCGCTGCCCGGGATCCGAGGGTGCTGCTCGGGATCGATCCCGAATGGGCCTGGGGGCAGCGGGATTTGCTTGCTCTGATGGCCGAGAAGTGCGGGGTTTCGGCCGATCCGGCGTACACGTCCGGGCCGGACGTGATCGATCCGGACCGGACGCTGGCTGCGCTGGACGCTTTCGCGGCGCGGATCCGGAGTGCCGCCCTGCGAGGCGCTCCGGTGCTGCTCGGCACCGGCCATCCGCATCGGTTGCTCGGGTTCTACGGCGGCTTGGCGGACGCGCTGTCGGCGGCGGGGTGTGAGGTGCTCACTCCGGCGCAGGGTCACTGTGTCGACATATTGACCCGGTTCGGTCTACGTACGTATCACCTGGACTACGTACGAGGTGTTGCCTTGGTGCGAGAACCGGAGGCCGAGCGCCCCGGTTGTGAGCCGGGTGCGCACAGTCATTCGCCGCTGCCGGTTCGGGTCGCCCTGGCGGCCGCTGCCGATGCCGGCGGGCCGCTGCCCGAGCTGGTGATCGGTGACCATGGCTGGGTCTGCGGGGCAGGTCAGCTGGGGTTTGAGGCCATTGGCCTGGCGGATACGGATGATCCCGCGCTCTTTGTGGGGGAGGCGGAGGGAGTCGTGTCCGTCGCCGTTCCGGTTGATGACGCTGTGCGGTCTGATTACTACTGGCCGCTTACCCGCTACGTACTCAATCGAGCGTGTCTGTCACAGTAGGCCGTTGATGGGTGCACCTCTTCCCCACTTGCATCACCCGCCCCTAGTCTGGGGAGTGAGCACGCAACGACGAAGAGTCACCGGAAGGGGAAGCCGGTGGCCGTCGAGTGCGGAAGGTTCAGGTGTGTCATGGCTGCAGCTGGCGAGGGGCCTCTGAGCGAGGTTCAGTTCCTTACCGTGGCGGAGGTCGCCTCGGTGATGCGAGTGTCGAAGATGACCGTGTACCGCTTGGTGCACAGCGGTCATCTGCCCGCGATCCGGGTGGGGCGGTCCTTCCGCGTCCCGGAGCAAGCGGTACACGAGTACCTCCGTGAGAGTTATGTGGGGGTGGAGACGGCCTGACGGCGCTTCCGGGAGACCCCGGAGTACCCCTCGATTACGACCTCGGCGCTCGGGCGGGTAGGCTAGCCCCTCGTAGGTCGTGTGGGCCCATGGCGCCCAAACAACCGAGTGATGAGAAGTGAGCGAGGGTAGTCGTGGGCTCTGTTATCAAGAAGCGGCGCAAGCGGATGGCCAAGAAGAAGCACCGCAAGCTGCTCAAGCGCACGCGCGTTCAGCGCCGCAACAAGAAGTAAGCGGCGCCGCGAGAGCGTGTCCTGTGGCCTCCCGTCCGGAAGGGCGGGGGGCCACAGGCGTATCCAGACCTGCCTGGCATATTCCGATCAGGGAATTTCCGTCGCCTCGTGCATCGGGCGGTCATCACAGCGCAACACCGAACCGCTAGGTTGGCCGTACACGGGTAACGCGGGAAGGAAGGCGCTGATCTTGGGAAAGGTCGTGCTCGTCACCGGAGTGGCCCGGCAGCTGGGCGGCCGGTTCGTGCGGCGGATCCAGCGGGACCCGGAGGTGGACCGGGTGATCGCCGTGGACGCGGTCCCGCCGGCCCACCATCTGGGCGGGGCCGATTTCATCCAGGCCGACATCAGACAGCCCACCATCGCCCGGGTGCTCGCCGAGACGGGCGCCGACACGGTCGTCCACATGGACGTGACCGGCACCGCGCTGGGCGGCGGAAGCAGGGCCACGGTCAAGGAGACCAACGTCATCGGCACCATGCAGCTGCTCGGTGCCTGCCAGAAGTCGCCGACCGTGCAGCGGCTGGTGGTGAAGTCCAGTACGAACGTCTACGGGTCGGCGCCGCGGGATCCCGCCGTGTTCACCGAGACGATGCCGCCCAAGTCGCTGCCCAGCGGCGGGTTCGCGAAGGACGCGGTGGAGGTCGAGGGGTATGTGCGCGGGTTCGCCCGGCGGCGGCCGGACGTCGCCGTGTGCGTGCTGCGCTTCGCCAACATCCTCGGGCCGACCGCGGACACCCCGCTCGCCTCGTACTTCGCGCTGCCGGTGCTGCCCACCGTGTTCGGCTACGACCCCCGGCTGCAGTTCGTGCACGAGGACGACGTCATCGAGGTGCTGCGGATCGCCTCCCACGAGCCGCGCCGGGGCACCCTCAACAGTGGCACCTTCAACATCGCCGGCGACGGTGTGCTGCTGCTCTCGCAGTGCTCGCGGCGGCTGGGGCGGCCCACCGTGCCGCTGCTGCTGCCTGCGGTCACCTGGGCCGGTTCCCTCGTGCGTACGCTGGGCATGACGGACTTCTCGCCGGAGCAGATCCGGCTCCTCACCCACGGTCGGGTGGTGGCCACGGACCAGATGCGCGACACACTGGGATTCCAGCCCAAGTACACGACGGCGGAGACGTTCGCGGACTTCGCGCGCAGCCAGGGACCCGGGCTGCTGCCGCCGGAGGCCCTCGCGGGGGCCGTCGACCGGATCGCCGCGCTTGCCGCGAAGGGCAGCGGGCACCTCCCGACGCAGAGCGCCAATTGAGGAGCGCAGCAACGATGGCGGACGCCAAGGTCATTCCGTTCGACGACGACCGGTCCCGCGGGAGTGCCGCCCAGCGGTCGTCGCGGCGCCGGAGCGGGAGCAGCAGGCGCGGCACGGTCGGCGAGCCCATGCCGGTCCGGGAGGTCCAGCCCCTGCCCACCAGGGCCGCTGAGCAGGATGATGTCTCCGTGACCGGGGAGGAACAGCCGCCCGCCGGGCCGCAGCACGACGGCGGGCTCGAGCGGCGCATCGCGAGCGGCCTGGCCTTCCTGCGCCGCCGGCTCACCGGGGACTACGAGGTCGACGACTTCGGCTACGACGAGGAGCTGACCGACCAGGTCCTGATGTCGCTGCTGCGGCCGGTGTACGAGAAGTACTTCCGGGTCGAGGTGAAGGGCATCGAGAACATCCCGGCCGAGGGCGGGGCGCTGATCGTCGCCAACCACTCCGGGACGATGCCGCTGGACGGCCTGATGATGCAGGTCGCCGTGCACGACCACCACCCGGCCGACCGGCATCTGCGGCTTCTCGCGGCCGACCTGGTCTTCGTGCTGCCGGTGGTCAACGAACTCGCCCGCAAGCTGGGGCACACCCTCGCCTGTGCCGAGGACGCCGAACGGCTGCTGGGGCAGGGCGAGCTGGTCGGGGTGATGCCGGAGGGTTTCAAGGGGATCGGGAAGCCGTTCAGCGAGCGCTACAAGCTGCAGCGGTTCGGCCGCGGCGGGTTCGTCTCCACGGCGCTGCGCGTGGGCGCACCGATCATCCCGTGCTCGATCGTCGGGGCCGAGGAGATCTACCCGATGATCGGCAACTCCAAGACCCTCGCCCGGGTGCTGGGCTTCCCGTACTTCCCGCTGACGCCGACCTTCCCGTGGCTGGGCCCGCTCGGGGCGATCCCGCTGCCCACCAAGTGGACGATCCAGTTCGGCGAGCCGATCCCGACGGACGGCTATCCGCCGGAGGCGGCCGAGGACCCGATGCTGATGTTCAACCTGACCGACCAGGTCCGCGAACAGATCCAGCACACGCTGTACAAGCTGTTGGTGCAGCGGCGGTCGGTGTTCTTCTGACGCGTTTCCTCCGGCGTTCGGGTGTACGACAGCGGGGGCGCTCCTGCTCGGAAAGGAGCGCCCCCGCTGTCGTGTCCGGGTGGGGCTAGGTCGCGTTCTCGCCGTCGATGCCCAGGCCGGGGAGCAGGCCCGGGAGCAGCGGCGGGAGGGTGACGTCCGGTTCGCTCGTGGGGGGCTTGCCGGTGGACGGGGTGCTGCCGTCGCCGCCGATCTTCGGCGGGTCGAGCAGGCCGCCCGTGTTGCCCCCGATCAGGCCGTTGCCGCTGTCGCCGGTGGCGGAGCCGCTGGGACTTCCGGAGCCCGAGTGCTTGCCGGCGGACGGGGTGTTGCCGGAGCTGGGCGCGGTCGAGCGCTGGGTGCCGGAGGAGCCGCTGGATGTCGGGCCGGAGCCCTGTCGCGTGCCGCCGCCGGTCTGGGCGGGCTGCTGCGGGAGCAGGGACTGGAGCGGGGCGACCTCTTGGTCTATGGCGTCGAACACCGACGACACCTGCTGTCTGACGTCTCCCAGTTGCAAGGGCAGCTTGTTGCTCAGTGCGCTCCAGGCCTCACGGTGGGACCGGGAGAAGGTGTCGAGGGCCTGGATGGGGCCCAGGGACCCGGGGTCGCGCTCATAGGCCGCGTGCAGCAGTCGGTGGCCTTCGGTCACGTCGTGCTGCATGCCGGACAGGGTGCGGCGGATCTCACCGATGGACTCGTGGTCGAGTTGGCCGCTGCGGCCTCGCTCCATCAGCCGCCGGGCCTCGCTCAGCCGGGTGGAGGCCTGGTCGAGGTAGGTCTGGCCGCGCTCGTCGTCCCCATCGCTCATGTAGTTGAGCCTGAAGTCCTCGATGCCGCGTTTGAGGCCGTAGAGCGAGTCGCCGGGCAGGGCGTCGGAACTCGCGGCGGCGACCCCGCCGAAGGCCCCGGCGGCCACGCCGACGCTGAGCCCGCCCGCTGCGAGCCCCTTGGTCAGTCTCGAACGCGGCCGGAGTTTGCCCAGCGGGCTCGCCCGATGCGCTCCCCGGCCACGCGCTCGCTGCTCGGGCACCGACGCTTCCGCCGCCCCCGTCCCCTCCTGGAGCATGGCCTCCATCGCGGCCACCAGCTGGGCGCGCTGGACGACCTTGACCTCGGGGTCGAGCTGGGGCCTGGGCAGTGAGCCGAGGCCGACCGTGAGGGCCAACAGCGGGCCCTGTTCGGTCTGTTCCTCGGCCGTCGGCGGTGAACCCGCCGCTGCTGCGGACTGCTCGGCCGCCGTGTCCCGGTCGGACTGCTCCTCCAGGGCCTGGGCGAAGGCGTTCGCCCGCCGGTGTGCCGATACGTTCGCGATCACTGGCGGCACCTCCTCTCGTCATGACGGTCGACTCCCCAGGGGGTCCTGAGGGTTGCACGCCCACGACCACTTCCACACGATCGAGTGATCAGGGATGGCCAGGACGTGACCACAGGGAGCCTGTATCCCGCACAACGAGCGGCTTGGCACTTGGGTTACGGACGGCGGACGATCGGGTCAGAAAGGCAACGGGCTTTCACGGAAAGTGAGTTGGTCGTTGCCCTGGGTGGCGGACGTCAGCGGGCGTCGTCCGGCAGAAGCCGGGCGAGGGTGCGCACGGCCCGGTACTGGAGGGTCTTGATGGCGCCCTCGTTCTTGCCCATCACGCGGGCGGTCTCGGCGACCGAGAGGCCCTGGAGGAATCGGAGGGTCACGCACTCCTGCTGCTGGGGGTTGAGCCGTCGTACGGCGTCGAGCAGCGCGGCGTTGGAGAGGGACTCCAGGACGGAGTCCTCCGGGGAGCGCTCGACCTCGTTGGCGTCGAGCATCTCGCCGGTGGTGACCTCGAGCCGGAACCGGCTGGACTTGAAGTGGTCGGCGACCAGGTTCCGGGCGATCGTCACCAGCCAGGCGCCGAAGTCGCGGCCCTGCCAGGTGAAGGTGCCGATCCTGCGGAGCGCCCGCAGAAAGGTCTCGCTCGTCAGGTCCTCGGCGGTGGCCTTGCCGCCGACCCGGTAGTAGATGTACCGGTAGACCGTGTCGCTGTACTGGTCGTAGAGCCGGCCGAAGGCCTCGGCCTCCCCCGCCTGGGCACGCTCCACGAGGTCCATCATGCGGGCGCTGTCACTGTCGGCGGACGGCCGGCGGGCGGTGGCCGCGCCGGATGCGCGGCCGCGTCTGCCGACCGCTGCGCTGCTCTCGGCCAGGGCGTAGCACGGGCCGAGGGGTGCGGCGGCGGCGAAGGCGGGGACGGCGTACGCGGTCGGGACGAGGCCGCGCAGCGTCTTTTTGACCGTTGCGACTGTTGCGCGCAGCGTAGCCAGGCCCGAGGCGTCAACCCCGACGTGTGGGTACACGGGACTCCCAGAGGCAGAGCTTCCATCACGTGCAGTGCGGGACCTTTCACCCGTCGTAGCGACGGAGGGGTACCGGTTTGCGTCTGAGGAGAATAACGCTTCGTGCAGGCCCTGCTACACCGAGTTGCTCAAATCATCGATTGCGTCGCTTCTGTAACCGATTGACGCTCTATCAAGTGCCGTAGGGTGATCGGTTGTTGATCGAAAAATGGTGGGTTTCGGCGAAGTGCAGGGCGTGTTGGGAAGGGGGAGGCATAATCCGGCGGCAGGCGCCAGGTTTCCCGTCTCGTCAGGCGCATGACACACAGCGCGCCTGTCCTGCGCTTGAGGACGCGGCGGATCAGCGACGGCGGCGGCTCAGTGCGATCGCTGCCGCGGTGCCACCGGCGACCGCGCCGACGCCCGCTGCCGCCGGGATGCCCACCTTCGCCGCCTTGCGGCCCGTGCGGTAGTCGCGCAGGCGCCAGTCCTTTTCACGGGCGTGTTTGCGGAGCTTGGCGTCCGGATTGATCGCGTAGGGGTGGCCGACCAGGGACAGCATGGGGATGTCGTTGTGGCTGTCGCTGTAAGCGGCGCAGCGGGAGAGGTCCAGGCCCTCCGCCGCGGCCAGGGCGCGTACCGCCTCCGCCTTGGCCGGGCCGTGCAGGGGCTCGCCCACCAGCTTGCCCGTGTAGACGCCCTCGACCGACTCCGCGACCGTGCCGAGTGCGCCGGTCAGGCCGAGGCGGCGGGCGATGACCTGGGCGATCTCGACGGGCGCGGCCGTGACCAGCCACACCTTCTGGCCCGCGTCCAGGTGGGCCTGGGCGAGAGCCCGGGTGCCCGGCCAGATGCGGTCGGCCATGTACTCGTCGTAGATCTCCTCGCCGATGGTCTCCAGCTCGGCGACGCGGTGGCCCTTGACGATGGAGAGGGCCGAGTCGCGTGCTTCCTGCATGTGCTCGGGGTCCTCGACACCGGCCAGCCGGAACCAGGCCTGCTGCCAGGCGAACCTGGCCAGGTCGCGTGTCTCGAAGAACTTCCGCTTGTACAGGCCCCGTCCGAAGTGGAACAGCGCGGCACCCTGCATCACGGTGTTGTCGAGGTCGAAGAAGGCGGCGGCCCGGTCGTCGCCGATGACCGGGAACTCCGGTTCCTGGTCGTCGACCTTCGGAGCTTCCTGCGCTTCCTGAGCTTCCTGCGAGGACTTGCGGGCGGCCTCCGCCGAGGCCTCGCCTGCCAACACGCTCCGCGCCGTGGCGGAGCGCCTACGGGGAGTGAGCCATCCGAGAGCGGCCATGGCGTGAGCATAGCCAGTTTGTTCGGGGCTTCCGGAGTCGAGAGGTTTGAAGGGTGTGAACTCTCCGCGACCCCGCCGTTAAAGAAGCGCGAGAATGGCCGGCATGAGTCCCCTCTTCCGGCGTAAGGGCGCCCCGCAGGAGCGCCGGGTCACCCTCATCCGCAAGCCCGGCTGTCATCTGTGTGACGACGCCGAGGCCGTGATCGAAAAGGTGTGTGGCGAACTCGGTGTCCCCTGGGAACAGAAGGACATCACCGAGGACAAGGAGCTGCACGACCAGTACTGGGAGCAGATCCCCGTCGTCCTCGTCGACGGGCGTCAGCACACCTTCTGGCGGGTGGACGAGGGCCGCCTCCGCAAGGAACTGACCGGGTAGTACAAGAGCAGGTCGAACGTCCCTTAGGATCAACGGCGGCTTGGTCTCGGGGGCGGGATTCACGAGGAGTGTGTCGGTTTTGCCCCCAGGAAGGGCCCGGGAATGACGCGCGTGACCCCGGTCACGTTGGCCGGGCAAATCGGACACCATCTTTGTGCACGCGTTCACAAAGACATAGCCTGCTGTCGACGGGGCGGTCTGGGGACGTATGACCGCCTGCAGCCCCGCTCTACCCGCAGGAGCACCGTGGCAACTGGCCGAACACACCGACCGGCGACCCGTAGCCGAGGGATTCCCGAGGCCACCGTCGCCAGGCTTCCGCTGTACCTCCGAGCCCTGACCGCACTGTCGGAGCGCTCGGTACCCACGGTCTCCTCGGAGGAGCTGGCCGCGGCCGCGGGGGTCAACTCCGCCAAGCTGCGCAAGGACTTCTCGTACCTGGGCTCCTACGGAACGCGCGGTGTCGGCTACGACGTGGAGTATCTCGTCTACCAGATCTCCCGCGAACTCGGCCTGACCCAGGACTGGCCGGTTGTCATCGTCGGTATCGGTAACCTCGGCGCCGCCCTGGCCAACTACGGCGGGTTCGCCTCCCGTGGCTTCCGGGTCGCCGCGCTGATCGACGCCGACCCGGCGATGGCCGGAAAGCCGGTCGCGGGCATCCCGGTCCAGCACTCCGACGACCTCGAGAAGATCATCAACGACAACGGGGTCTCCATCGGCGTCATCGCCACCCCGGCCGGTGCCGCCCAGCCGGTCTGCGACCGGCTCGTGGCCGCGGGTGTGACCTCCATCCTGAACTTCGCGCCGACCGTGCTGTCCGTCCCGGAGGGCGTCGACGTGCGCAAGGTCGACCTCTCCATCGAGCTGCAGATCCTCGCCTTCCACGAGCAGCGCAAGGCCGGCGAGGAGACCGCGGCGGGCGACGGTGCGCTGCCCGCGGCCACCACCCGCGAGGACTCCGCCGACCAGGGACCCGACGGGGATGTACCCGCCGTGATGCCGGCATGAGTCTCCTCGTTGTGGGCCTGAGCCACCGCAGCGCCCCGGTCAGCGTGCTGGAGCGGGCCGCGCTGAGCGCGGACGCCCAGGTCAAGCTGGTCCAGGACACGGTCGCCGCCGAGCCGGCCACCGAGGCCGCGGTGCTCGCCACCTGCAACCGCATCGAGCTGTACGCCGACGTGGACAAGTTCCACGCCGGTGTCGCCGAGCTGTCCACGCTGCTCGCCCAGCACAGCGGGGTCGGCCTGGAAGAGCTGACGCCGTACCTGTACGTGCACTACGAGGACCGGGCTGTCCACCACCTGTTCTCGGTGGCCTGCGGTCTGGACTCGATGGTCGTCGGCGAGGGGCAGATCCTCGGCCAGATCAAGGACTCCCTGGCCCGCGCCCAGGAGCTGCACACCGCCGGAAAGCTGCTGAACGACCTGTTCCAGCAGTCCCTGCGGGTCGGCAAGCGGGCCCACACCGAGACCGGGATCGACCGGGCCGGTCAGTCCCTGGTCACCTTCGGCCTGGAGCAGCTGGCCGCGGGCGGGGACGTCCGGGAATGGGCCGCGGGCCGCAGGGCGCTGGTCATCGGCGCCGGGTCGATGTCGTCCCTGGCCGCCGCGACGCTCGCGCGTGCCGGAGTGGCCGAGATCGTCGTCGCCAACCGCACCTTCGACCGGGCCGAGCGCCTCGCCCAGATCCTGACGGAGGGCGACGAGACGGCGGTGACCGCCCGCGCGGTACGGATGGATGCCGTGCCGGGCGAGCTGACACGTGCCGACGTCGTCGTCTCCTGCACCGGGGCGACGGGTCTGGTCCTGACGGCCGAGGCGGTCGCGCAGGCGGTCGAGGGCCGTACCGGGGAGCCCGTCGCGGACACCGGTTCCACGGCCGTGAAGTTCCAGCCTCCGCTGCCGCCCACCAGTGTCGGCGCCGAGGAGAACTGCCCGCTGGACCTGGCCGCCGTACAGGGTGCGACCGGCTTCTCCGTGCTCGGCGAGGCCGCCGTGGCCGGCCTGGACGCGGCCACCCTGGAGCAGCACGCGGCCTGGGTGGACAACGGCACCGTGGACCGGCGGGGGAGCGCCCGGCGCAGCCCCGAGGCCGACGCCGAGCTGATCACCGCGCTGGCCGCGACCGCATCCACCGTCGGTCGCATCCCCGAGCGCCGCAGGCCCGAGCCGGTCGCCGTGATCCCGCGCCCGGCCCCGGCCCTGTTCCTCCTCGACCTCGCCATGCCCCGCGACATCGACGCGGCCGTGCACCGGCTGGCCGGGGTGCGGCTGGTGGACATCGAGTCGCTGGCGGAAGCTTCCGCCGACGCGCCGATGGCGGCCGACGTGGACCAGGTCCGGCGTATCGTCTCGGACGAGGTCGCGGCCTTCGGCGCGGCACAGCGGGCGGCGCACATCACGCCGACCGTGGTCGCGCTGCGCACCATGGCCGCCGACGTCGTCGCCCATGAGATCGCGCGGCTCGACGGCCGCCTGCCCGGCCTGGACGAACGCCAGCGCGGCGAGATCCGGCAGGCCGTGCACCGCGTCGTCGACAAGCTGCTGCACGCGCCGACCGTACGGGTGAAGCAGCTCGCGGCCGAGCCCGGCGGCGCCGGGTACGCGGACGCGCTGCGCACCCTGTTCGACCTCGACCCCGAGACGGTGGCCGCCGTCTCCCGGGCCGAGGACAGCACAGACAAGAAGGACCGACCGGCATGAGTGAGAATCCACTGAGACTGGGGACCAGGCGGAGCAAACTCGCCATGGCCCAGTCCGGACAGGTGGCGGAGGCCGTGAGCCTGGTGACCGGCCGGCCCGTCGAGCTGGTCGAGATCACCACGTACGGCGATGTCTCCCGCGAGGCGCTCGCGCAGATCGGCGGCACCGGCGTGTTCGTCACGGCGCTGCGCGACGCGCTGCTGAAGGGCGAGGTGGACTTCGCGGTTCATTCGCTCAAGGACCTGCCGACCACGCAGCCCGAGGAACTGGTCCTGGCCGCCGTACCGGTGCGCGAGGACCCGCGGGACGTGATCGTCGCCCGGGACGCGCTGAAGTTCACCGACCTGCCGCGGAACGCCCGCATAGGCACCGGCTCGCCCCGTCGCATGGCGCAGCTGAACGCGTATGCGCGCGCCCACGGCCTGGACATCGAGACGGTCCCGATCCGGGGCAACGTCGACACGCGGATCGGATACGTCCGCGACGGCGAACTGGACGCCGTCGTGCTGGCCGCCGCCGGACTGAACCGGATCGGCCGCAGCGACGAGGTCACCGACTTCCTGTCGGTCGACACTGTTTTGCCCGCCCCCGGCCAGGGGGCCCTTGCGATCGAGTGTGCCGCGGACCACGCGGACCTCATCGCGGCGCTCGGCGAGCTCGACGACCCGTTCACACGGGTCGCCGTCACCGCCGAACGATCACTGCTCGCCGCCCTGGAGGCCGGCTGCAGCGCCCCTGTGGGCGCGCTGGCCGACCTTCCCCCTCTCTCGGCTCCGCTCGAGCGGGGGGACCCCCAGGCCGACGGGCAGATTGTCAAGGAAATGCGCCTGCGCGGCGTCGTCGGCACGACCGACGGCACCCGCATGGTGCAGCTGTCCACCACCGGTCCCGTGCCCCATACGCATGAGCAGGCGATGGCACTCGGTCGCGAACTCGCCACCGAGATGCTCGCCCAGGGCGCGGCCGGTCTGATGGGGGAGCGAGCACATTGAGCCCCACCACCCTTCCCGCCGGTCCGGAACACGGGCACGTCACCTTCCTCGGTGCCGGACCCGGGGATCCGGGACTGCTGACTCTGCGCGCCGTGGAGGCGCTGTCGAACGCGGACGTCCTGGTCGCCGAGCACGAGGTGCTCGACGTGATCCGGACGCACGCCCGACACGGCGTCTCCGTCGTGCAGACGGACGCGGTCTCCTCCTCGGATCCGCTTCCGGGCACAGGCACGCCCCAGCTGACGGTCGTTGACGGGGCGTCAACAACCGCCGCGGTCCCGGCTGCTGCCCGGGATGCCGCTCATCTTGTCATGGAGGCCGCCCGGGGCGGCAGGCGGGTCGTCCGTGCGGTGTCCGGCGACCCGGGACTTGATACGTACGCGGCCGAGGAAATGCTCGCCTGCGCCGCCGCCGGTGTGCCCTTCGAGGTCGTGCCGGGTGTGGCGGCCGCGGTCGGCGTGCCCGCGTACGCGGGTGTGCCGCTGCGTGACGCGCACGGTGCGGACGTCCGGTTCGTGGACGCGCGTACCGCCTCCGACCGGTGCTGGACGGAGGTGGGAGCCTCCGACGGCACGGTGGTCGTGTCGACGACGCTGGACGCGGTGGCGGCGGCCGCCGGAGAGCTGGTGTCGGCGGGCCGCAAGCCGGACACGCCGATGACGGTCACGGTCGCCGGTACGACGACCCGTCAGCGCACCTGGACCGCCACCCTCGGGACGGTCGCGCAGACGCTGAAGCAGGCGAAGGTGCTGCCGTCACCGGACGGCGGCCGGCCGGTGATAGCCGTGGTCGGCGAGCGTTCCGCCGCCGCCCAGCGCGACCAGTTGTCGTGGTTCGAGTCCAAGCCGCTGTTCGGCTGGAAGGTGCTCGTGCCGCGTACGAAGGAGCAGGCGGCGTCGCTCTCCGACCAGCTGCGGTCCTACGGTGCCGTGCCGCACGAGGTTCCGACGATCGCCGTCGAACCGCCGCGCACGCCCCAGCAGATGGAGCGGGCCGTGAAGGGGCTCGTGACCGGGCGGTACGAGTGGATCGCCTTCACCTCGGTGAACGCGGTGAAGGCCGTGCGGGAGAAGTTCGAGGAGTACGGGCTCGACGCCCGGGCCTTCGCGGGCATCAAGGTGGCCGCGGTCGGCGAGCAGACGGCCAACGCGCTGATCGCCTTCGGCGTGAAGCCGGACCTGATTCCGTCGGGTGAGCAGTCGGCCGCCGGTCTGCTGGAGGACTGGCCGCCGTACGACCCGGTGTTCGACCCGATCGACCGGGTGTTCCTGCCGCGTGCCGACATTGCCACCGAGACTCTGGTGGCCGGGCTCATCGAGCTGGGCTGGGAGGTCGACGACGTCACGGCCTACCGGACCGTGCGGGCCTCGCCGCCGCCGGCGGAGACGCGGGAGGCGATCAAGGGGGGCGGCTTCGACGCGGTGCTGTTCACCTCGTCGTCCACGGTGCGGAACCTGGTGGGTATCGCGGGCAAGCCGCACAACGTGACGGTGATCGCGTGCATCGGGCCGGCCACGGCGAAGACTGCCGAGGAGCACGGGCTGCGGGTCGATGTCATGGCTCCGGAGCCGTCGGTGCACAAGCTGGCTGAGGCTCTGGCCGACTTCGGGTTGAAGCGGCGGGCTTCTGCGCTGGAGGCCGGGGATCCGGTGACCCGGCCGAGCGAGCGTCGGCCGGGTGCGCGGAGGCGGCGTACGACCACGTGAGGTACCAGGGGGCTCCGCCCCCTGGACCCCCGTTTCCCTACGCCTGAGTACCGCCCGCGTAGTCGCTGTCGAACGTCGTCTCGATGGTCGTCGCCACCGACTGGGCCACGCCCGTGCCGGTGAGGACGAGGCCCAGCTCCCTGTTGTTGCTCAGTGAGTTGCTGCTGATGTTCATGGAGCCCGCCTCCACCTCCTGGGTGGACAGGCCGTAGTCGGCGACCATCGCCTTGGCGTGGATGTAGAAGCCGTTGGGGTCGGAGTAGCCGACGACCGTGCCGCTCGCGGACTTGATGGCGGAGACCTGGCTGGAGTAGTTCGACGGGCTCTCCAGGACCACGCGTACCTTCACACCTGCCCTGGCCCGGGCCACGATGGCGTTGACCACCGTGCTGTCGCTCAGTTCCAGTTCCTCGACGTCGAGGGTGCTGGTGGCCGCGTTGATCAGGGACACCAGGCGGTTGCGGGAGTCGGTGGGGGACCAGAGCAGGTGGTCGCCGTCCGTCGGGGTGATCGAGGTGGCGGTGTAGTCCGCGTTGAAGACCTTCTCTATCGAGGCGACGTCCCGGGTGTCGTCGTCGAAGACGCCGTAGTCACGGCTGGTCGTGTAGTACTGGGACGTCAGGTTCCCGGTCAGGATCAGGGACTTGGTGCCGTCCACCGTGATCGTCTTCTGGTGGGTGTAGACGAAGGCGGACGAGGACCAGACCACGCCTGTGCCCGCGTTCTTCAGGGACGTGTACGCCGCGTTGTTCGCGGACTGGTGCCGGCGGTCCAATATGACCCGGACCGTGACGCCCTTGTTCTTCAGGGCTATGAGGTCGTTGACGGCCGTCGTGTCCTCCAGCTCGTACATGGTCATGTCGAGCGTGCTGGTGGCCGAGTTGACGAAGTCGTAGATGGTGGGCTGGCTGCCGCTCTGGGAGAAGGCGAACGCGGAGTAGCTCGCGGCGTTCGCGGGGACGGCGGTGGCGACGGCGGCGGCGCCGGCCGCCAGGGCGACGCCCGCGCGGCCGAGGACCTTCCACAGCATGCGTGACTCCTGGAATGGGGGGAGAGAAGCTCACGGAGGGGGAGTGGCGCGAGCATGACACCACGCGCGTAGAACGCCGGGGAGACGAGCGGATCGAGGGACGGCCAGGAGTGCGCAAAGAGTTCGTATGGGCGGCGCGCCAGGTCCTTCTCGCGGGGCCCTACAGGGCCGACAGGACGTCGGCAAAGGACGCGGGTGCGCGGGCGTAGCGTAGGGGCATGACGAAGTACGGATCCTTCCCCGGTACGCGTCCCCGGCGGCTGCGGACCTCGCCCGTCATGCGGCGGATGGTCGCCGAGACGCGACTGCATCCCGCCGACTTCATCCTTCCGGCGTTCGTCCGGGAGGGCGTCAGCGAGCCCGTGCCGATCGCGGCCATGCCCGGGGTGGTGCAGCACACACGGGACAGCCTGAAGAAGGCGGCCGCGGAGGCCGTCGCGGCCGGGATCTCCGGGATCATGCTGTTCGGCGTGCCGGAGGAGAGCAAGAAGGACGCGTGGGGGACTCCCGGGACCGATCCGGACGGGATTCTTCAGGTCGCCCTCCGCGATGTGCGGGCCGAGGTCGGGGACGAGCTGCTCGTCATGTCCGATCTCTGTCTCGACGAGACGATCGACCATGGGCACTGTGGCGTGCTCGACGCTCAGGGGCGGGTCGACAACGACGCCACCCTGGAGCGGTACGCCGAGATGGCCCAGGTGCAGGCCGACGCCGGTGCCCATGTGGTCGGCCCGAGCGGGATGATGGACGGCCAGATCGGGGTCATCCGGGACGCTCTCGACCAGATCGGGCGCGAGGACGTCGCCATCCTCGCCTACACCGCCAAGTACTCCTCCGCCTTCTACGGGCCCTTCCGGGAGGCCGTCGCCTCCTCGCTGCAGGGCGACCGGAAGACCTACCAGCAGGATCCGGCCAACTGGCGCGAGTCGCTGCGGGAGTTGGAGCTGGACCTGGCCGAGGGCGCCGACATGGTGATGGTGAAGCCGGCCGGGCCCTACCTCGACATCCTGGCCCGGGTCGCCGACGCCGTCGACGTGCCCGTCGCCGCCTACCAGATCTCGGGCGAGTACTCGATGATCGAGGCCGCTGCGGAGAAGGGCTGGGTCGACCGTGACCGGGCCATCTTCGAGACGCTGACCGGCATCAAGCGGGCCGGTGCGCGCAACATCCTCACCTACTGGGCGACCGAAGCGGCGCAGAAGCTTCGCTGACGGACACGGTTGGAGATCGTTTCGATACCGGCGGAGCGGCGGACCGGCTTCGGTCCGCCTTCGGTTCGGCAACGGAGCGAGATCGATTTCGAGAACGCCGGGCGGCTGGTGCGGGAACAGTCCGCGATCATGGGCTGATCTGTCCTGAAAACGATGTTTGGGGCGGGCCGCAACGCGCATGACGTGCTCTTGCCGACCCCCTAATGTCTGCGCCTGGCCTGATCCGTTCCGGAGGGTCCGAACGTCGATCCCTGGGGGGATGTCATGAGCTGGTTCATCGAGGCTCTCAAGAAGTACGCGGTCTTCAGCGGACGTGCGCGCCGCAAGGAGTACTGGATGTTCACGCTGTTCGCGTCGATCATCTACATCGTGCTGGCGGTCGCCGCCGTCGCGGCCCACGCGCCCTACATCATGGCCATCCTGCTCGGGCTCCTGCTGCCGGCCTGGGCCGTCGCGGTGCGCCGACTGCACGACACGGGCCGCTCCGGCTGGTGGATCCTCATCGGGATCATCCCGCTGATCGGCTCCATCACCCTGCTGGTCTTCTACTGCTCGGACAGCGAGGCGGGCGCGAACAAGTACGGCCCGAACCCCAAGGAGACCCCGGCGTTCGCGTAACGCCGTCCCTGCGTGCGGCGTCGGGAACCCGACGCCTCGAGGCCGCCCGGCCGTGGTGCCGGGCGGCCTCGGCGTTTCACCAGCCGGTGATGTCGTCCTGGCTCTGCTGCCAGTACGTGACCTTCAGCGCGCTGTCGTAGTACACGCCCTTCGCAGGCAGCGCCGGGGTCGCGGCGGCGCCGCCGCTGCTGTTGGGGGCCTTGCCCTGGAAGCCGACGGTCAGCTTGTGGCCCGTCATGCCGCCCTGGCCGCTGCCGTCCGCGGAGGAGAGCAGGACGCCCGCGTAGCCGGACTGGCCGGGCGCGAGGGTCGTCACGGCCTGCGGGTGGGTGCTCTCATCGGCCTGCGGCACCCACTGCATCTCGTCGAAGCGCAGGACGGGGTAGTAGGTCAGGTCGCAGTACTTCGAGCCGGTGTTCTTGACCGTGATGAGCATGTGGTTGAGCGGGCGGGACACCGGCTGCGCGGTGACCTTGGTGGTGGAGCCGTTGCAGAGGACGCGGTTCTCCGGGTCCGACGGGTCCGAGGAACCGCCCGACGACGAGGAGCTCTTGCCCGAGGAACCCGAGGAACCCGAGGTGCCCGAGCCCGAGGACGTCGAGGAGCCCTTGGTCGAACCGGACGAGCCCGAGGAGGAGGCCGAATGTGCCGTCGCGCCGGAGGCAGGCGTCGTGGTGCCCTTGTCGCCCGTGGTCGTGGCCGCCGTCGAAGAGGTCTGCGAGGCACCCTCGTCCTTCGTCCCCGCGCCGTCGTCGCACGCCGTGAGGGCGAGCGCGGCGAGGGCGACTCCGGTGACCGCGAGCAGGGAGGTACGGCGGGTACGCATGGCTGGTCTCTCTTCCGAGTTGCTGGCGTGCTTGGATGGCCACAGCTTGTGGGGCGGTCTGTCCCGCCTGCCACACCCGGCGGACGATTAGGGACGATGGAATACCCACACAGGCTCTGAGCTGCGGAAACATCCCTTCCCTGGAACGCGGGGATGGGACACGGGGGATGGAGGAACAGTGCCGGACAGCACTGCTGGCGCCGCTTTCGCCGAGCTGCTGCGGGAGTTGAAGGACCGGTCGGGGCTCAGCTACGGCGTCCTGGCCAAACGGCTCCACATGAGTACGTCGACGCTCCACCGCTACTGCAACGGGGACGCCGTACCGACCGACTACGCCCCTGTGGAACGGCTCGCCCGCCTCTGCAAGGCCTCGCCGGACGAACTGGTCGACCTGCACCGGAGGTGGGTGCTGGCGGACGCGACGCGGGGGCGGAAGGGGGAAGTCCAGGCCCCCGCGGCGCCGGCACCGGCCGACGTTTCACCGGCACCCGGTCCCGCGGCGCCCGAGCCCGGTCCCGCGGCGCCCGAGCCCGGTCCCGTGGCGCCCGAGCCCGGTCCCGTGGCACCGGATCCCGAGACGGCGGCGGAGCCCGAGGACGCGGTCACCACGGTCACCACGACCGGCGGGCAGACGCGGCGCCGTTCGCGTACGACCGTCATCGCCGCTGTCGCCGTCGCCGCCGTCCTCGGTGCCGTCGCGCTGGCCGTCCAGCTCCCCTTAGGCGGCTCGGACGACGCGGCGGACGGCAGCGGTTCCGTCGGCGCCGCCGCGCCGCGGAGCGGGACGACGGGGCCTGCACACGCCTCGGCGACGCCACGCCACAACACGTCGCCGTCGGCCTCGCCGTCCGCGTCGGCGTCCCCCTCCGCATCCTCCTCCCCTTCTTCCGGGGACGAGCCCGAGGCGGACGCCAAGGACACGGCCCGGCCCGGCGGCAGCGCCTCCGGCGCCGTACCGCTGACGGTGGCCGCCGCCCCTCACACCTGGTACAGCCCCTGCGACGGGCGTTACCTGATCGACCGGCCCCCGACCGAGGTGGCCCCGCCGCCGGTCGAGGACGACGAGACCGCGTGGGTGGCCGCGCACGGCGCGGTCGCCTCGGGGAAGCAGGAGGTCACGCTGACCGTGCAGGGCACGGGCCGGGAGACCGTGGTGGTGGACAGACTGACGGTCCGTACGTCCAAGCGGGCGCCGCTCGCGTGGAACGACTTCGTGATGGCCTACCCGGGCGTCGGCTGCGGCGGCAACGTACCGACCCGCTCCTTCAGCATCGCCCTCGACGCCGCGCGTCCCGCCGTCGTCCCGGACGCGGGGCACCGGGACTTCCCGTTCAAGGTGAGCGAGTCGGACCCGGAGGTGTTCCACATCACCGCCGACGCCTCCGCGTACGACGTGAGCTGGTACCTGGAGCTGACCTGGTCCAGCGGCACGCGTCACGGCACGCTCCGCGTGGACGACCACGGCAGGCCGTTCCGCACGAGCGGCAACAACGGGCGGCCCGGCTACGAGTTCCCGCTGGGCGGCTCGGGCTGGGTCAAGGAGGGCACCACCAAGTAGTGGGCGCGGCGGCCGGTGCCGCCGGGTGTCCGGATCGCGGAATGACCGGTGTAGACGGCAGCTACCTTCTTAGGCTGCGGCCGGAAGAACGCACCGACGTGTCCGCGAAGGAGCCTCAGCCATGACCGTCACCGAGCCCGCTCCACCCACCGCTCCCGTCCCCCCGCTCGCGGCCCGGGCCCGCAGCGTGGGCGGTTCGCCCGTACGGGACATCCTGGCGGTCACCGCACGGCCCGAGGTGATCAACTTCGCGGGCGGACTCCCGGCTCCCGAGCTGTTCGACCGGGACGGCATCGCGGCCGCGTTCCGGGACGTCCTGGCCGAGACTCCTGCGCGGGCGCTCCAGTACTCCACCACGGAGGGCGAGCCGGTGCTCCGGTCCGGGCTGGCCGCCCGCATCACCGCGTTCGGCCTGCCCACCACCCCCGACGACCTCCTCGTCACCACCGGCTCCCAGCAGGCCCTGTCCCTGCTGGCGACGGCGCTGCTGGAACCCGGCGACACGGTCCTGGTCGAGAACCCCTGCTACCTCGCGGCACTTCAGGTCTTCGGCCTCGCGGGTGCCCGGGTGGTGGCCGTGCCGGGGGACGAGGACGGCGTCGACCCGGCGGCCCTGGAGGAGGCGGTGCGGCGCGAACGCCCCAAGCTGCTCTACCTCGTTCCCACCTTCCAGAACCCCACCGGCCGTACGATGCCGGCCCCGCGCCGCGAGGCCGTCGCCGCCGTGGCCGCCCGCCGGGGCCTGTGGATCGTCGAGGACGACCCCTACGGCGAACTCCGCTACGACGGCACCCGCGCACCCTGGATCGCCTCCTGCCCCGGCGCCGAGGACCGTGTCGTCCTGCTCGGCTCCTTCTCCAAGGTCATGGCCCCCGGCCTGCGCCTCGGCTGGCTCCGCGCCCCCGCGGAACTGAGGCGGGCGTGCGCGGTGGCCAAGCAGGCGGTGGACCTGCACACGCCGACCCTCAACCAGCTTGCGGCGGCCCGTTGTCTGGATGTCCTGGACGCCCATGTGGCCCGCGTCCGCGCCGTCTACGGCGAACGCCGGGACGCCATGCTGGCCGGCCTCCCCGCCGCCCTCCCGGAGGGCTCCACCTGCACCCGGCCCGAGGGCGGCATGTTCCTGTGGGTCCGGCTCCCGGAGTCGTACGACACCACGGCCCTGCTCCCGCGCGTGATCGAGCAGGACGTGGCCTACGTCCCGGGCGCGCCCTTCTACGCCGCCGACCCCGACCCCTCCACGCTCCGCCTGTGCTTCGTGTCGCACACGCCGAAGGAGATCGGGGAGGGGCTGAGGCGGCTGGGCCGGGGGCTCGGCCGCCGTTGAGCGCCGAGGGCGGTCAGTCCCACCAGAAGGACCAGGTCGGCTCGCCGATCAGCTCCTTGGCGTAGGCGCGCAGGGTGTCCGGGCCGTTCTGCGTGATGTTGTCCGGGCAGAACGCGAAGTGCTCCGCCGCCACACCCTCGGCCTCGGCCTGGGTGGTCGGCGGGGCCGCGACCGACAGGGTCAGGGTGTCGAAGGTGAGCGCCACCACCCGTATGCCGAAGCGGTCCTCCCAGGAGCGCAGCACCGCGGACAGGCGCGCCACGTCGTCCTCGTAGTTCAGCGGGCCGGTCCAGCCCATTGCCGCGGGGATGTCCGCGGACCGGCGCGCCGGGACCAGGGCCAGGTGCGGGTCGCTGAGCCCCGCGCGGGTGCCGTCCGTCAGCGAGTCCGCGACCTGGGCGGCGCGGGTGTCCGGGTCGGCGGTGGGCGACGCGGCGGGCGCGAGACCGGGCCAGTCCCACCCGAACGGCTCGATCTCCTCGGCCAGTTCCTCCTCCGCGTTGTCCTCCCAGTACTCCGCGAGGAGTTCCTCGGCGTCGTGGTCGCCCGGGTACGACACCTCGTCGGGTGCCAGCCCCCAGTTCACCGGCCCGCCCTGCTCGTCGCCCACATCCACCAGCACGGGAAGGAGCCCGGCTCGCGCGGCCGGTGCGCCCAGCGCCTTCCAGGTGCCGGGCGCGGCAGCCTTCTCCGCGTGCCACAACAGGGGTTCGTGCCAAGGGCCTTCGTCTGTCGCGTCGATCAGCCTGCCGGGCGGCAGCTGAAGCCCGAGGGACCGACCGCTCGGGTCCGTGGTCAGCTTGGGCAGCGGGTTGGGAAGAGTCGCCATGCCAGTGACTCTAGGGGGCGCCACTGACAACGCCGACGCGAGCCGAACTCCGTTGGCCGTCAGAGCTTTTCGGGCGTCCGGATGCCCAGCAGAGCCATGCCCCGGTGCAGGGTGCGTGCGGTGACGTCGACCAGGAACAGGCGGTTCTGCACCTGCTCCGGCGTCTCGGCCTTCAGGACCGGGCACTGGTCGTAGAAGGACGTCAGGTGCGACGCCAGCTGGTACAGGTACGCGGCCAGCTTGTGCGGCTCGTACGACGCCGCCACCTCCTGGACCGTCTCGGCGAACTGGTCCAGGTGGAGGCCGAGGGCACGCTCCGCGGGGGCCAGGTCCAGCTCCGGGTGGGCGGCGGGGCGGGCCTCGCCGGCCTTGCGGAGGATGGACTGGATACGGGCGTACGCGTACTGGAGGTACACGCTCGTGTCGCCGTTGAGCGAGACCATCTGGTCCAGGTCGAACTTGTAGTCCCGGACGGCGGACGTGGACAGGTCCGCGTACTTGACCGCGCCGATGCCGACGTAGCTGCCGTTCTCGACGATCTCCTGCTCCGTCAGGCCCACCTTCTCGGCCTTCTCCCGGACGACCGCCGTGGCCCGCTCGACGGCCTCGTCCAGGAGGTCCTGGAGCTTGACCGTCTCGCCCTCACGCGTCTTGAACGGCTTGCCGTCCTTGCCGAGGACCGTGCCGAAGGCCAGCTGGTGCGCCTTCACGTCGTCGTTCAGCCAGCCCGCCCGGCGGGCCGTCTCGAAGACCATCCGGAAGTGCAGCGCCTGACGGGCGTCGACCACGTACAGCAGCGAGTTCGCCTTCAGGTTGAAGACGCGGTCGCGGATGGCCGAGAGGTCGGTGGCCGCGTAGCCGTAGCCGCCGTCCGACTTCTGGACGATCAGCGGGACCGGGTTGCCGTCGGGGCCCTTGACGTCCTCGAAGAAGACACAGAGGGCGCCCTCGGAGCGGACCGCGACGCCGGACTCCTCCAGGAGGCGGCAGGTCTCGGCCAGCATGTCGTTGTACCCGGACTCGCCGACGATGTCGGCGTCCCGGACCTCCATGTCCAGCTTCTCGAAGACGGAGAAGAAGTAGATCTTCGATTCGTCGACGAACTTCTGCCACATGGCGAGGGTCTTGGGGTCGCCCGCCTGGAGGTCGACCACCCGGCGCCGGGCCCGCGTCTTGAACTCCTCGTCGGAGTCGAACAGCTTGCGCGCGGCCTTGTAGAGGCGGTCGAGGTTCGACATCGCCTCCTCACCGGAGATCCGGGTGTCCTTGTGGTCCAGCTCGTGCGGGTGCTCGTCCAGGTACTGGATGAGCATGCCGAACTGGGTGCCCCAGTCGCCGATGTGGTGGCGCCGGACCACACTCTCGCCGGTGAACTCCAGGAGCTGGACGACCGCGTCGCCGATCACCGCCGAGCGCAGGTGGCCGACGTGCATCTCCTTCGCCACGTTCGGCTGGGCGTAGTCGATCACCGTCGTGCCCGGGTGCGCGGCGTACGGCACGCCGAGGCGGCCCGTCTCGTCCGCGTACCGCGCGGCCAGGTTCTCGGTGATCGCCTTGTCCGCGATCGTGATGTTCAGGAAGCCGGGCCCGGAGACCTCGATGTCCTTGATCACGTCACCCGACTCGATCCGCGCGACGACCTGGGTCGCCAGCTCCCGCGGGTTCGCCTTGGCCTTCTTGGCGAGCGCCAGGATCCCGTTGGCCTGGTAGTCAGCCCGGTCGCTACGTCGCAGCAGCGGGTCGGCGTCGGCGGCCTCCGGCAGGGTGGCCGAGAGGGCGGACGCGAGGTGCTGCTGGACGAAGTCGCTGAGGGACGTGACCGAGGCCATAGGAATGGGTGCCGTTCTCCTCGTGGGGATGGATAGACCCAGCCAGTATCCCATGGGGGGTAAAGCGGTTTTCCCGGTCGCAAGCCGGTCTGTGACAATGGGGTGTCACCCGTTCAGAAAGAAGGACGTGCCGATCGTGGCTCAGAGCACCGAGACCACCGACTGGGTCTCCCGTTTCGCGGATGAGGTCATCGAGGAGTCGGAGCGTCGGGCCCCGGGCAAACCGGTCGTCGTCGCCTCCGGACTCTCCCCCTCCGGCCCCATCCACCTCGGGAACCTCCGCGAGGTCATGACCCCGCACCTCGTCGCCGACGAGGTCCGCCGGCGCGGGCACCAGGTCCGGCACCTGATCTCGTGGGACGACTACGACCGCTACCGCAAGGTCCCGGCCGGCATCGCGGGCGTCGACGAGTCCTGGGCCGAGCACATCGGCAAGCCGCTGACCTCCGTGCCCGCCCCGAAGGGCTCCGCGTACGCGAACTGGGCCGAGCACTTCAAGGCCGCGATGGTCGAGTCGCTGGCCGAACTGGGCGTGGAGTTCGACGGGATCAGCCAGACGGCGCAGTACACCTCCGGTGTCTACCGCGAGCAGATCCTGCACGCCATGAAGCACCGCGGCGACATCGACGCGATCCTCGACCAGTACCGGACCAAGGCGAAGCCGGCCAAGAAGCAGCAGCAGAAGGCCGTGGACGAGGCCGAACTGGAGGCCGAGGAGGGCTCGGGCGCCGCGTCCGAGGACGACGGCAGCGCCGGCTCCGCCGGGTACTTCCCGTACAAGCCGTACTGCGGCAACTGCGGGAAGGACCTGACGACCGTCACCTCGTACGACGACGACAGCACCGAGCTGGCGTACACCTGCACCGCCTGCGGGTTCTCCGAGACCGTCCGGCTGAGCGAGTTCAACCGCGGCAAGCTGGTCTGGAAGGTCGACTGGCCGATGCGGTGGGCCTACGAGGGTGTCGTCTTCGAGCCCTCCGGTGTCGACCACTCGTCCCCGGGTTCGTCGTTCCAGGTCGGCGGGCAGATCGTCGGGATCTTCGACGGCAAGCAGCCCATCGGTCCGATGTACGCGTTCGTCGGTATCTCCGGGATGGCGAAGATGTCGTCCTCGCGGGGCGGTGTGCCCACCCCGGGCGACGCGCTGAAGATCATGGAGCCGCAGATCCTGCGCTGGCTGTACGCCCGGCGCCGGCCCAACCAGTCCTTCAAGATCGCCTTCGACCAGGAGATCCAGCGGCTGTACGACGAGTGGGACAAGCTCGCCGGCAAGGTCGCGGACGGGTCCGCCCTCCCGGCCGACGTCGCCGCGTACACGCGGGCCGTGGGAACCGCCGCCGGTGAGCTGACGAAGACGCCGCGCCCGCTGCCGTACCGCACGCTCGCGTCCGTCGCCGACATCACCGCCGGGCACGAGGACCAGGCGCTGCGGATCCTCTCCGAGCTGGACCCGGAGCAGCCGCTGTCCTCCCTCGACGGGGCGCGGCCGCGGTACGACAAGGCCGAGGCGTGGATCAACACCCACGTCCCCGCCGACCAGCGCACCATCGTCCGCGCCGAGCCGGACGTCGAGCTGCTGAAGTCCCTCGACGAGGCCTCCCAGCAGTCGGTACGGCTGCTGCTCGACGGGCTCGCCGAGCACTGGTCCCTCGACGGGCTGACCCACCTCGTGTACGGCGTGCCGAAGGTGCAGGCCGGGTTCTCGGCCGACGCCACGCCGAAGGAACTGCCGCCGGAGATCAAGACGGCCCAGCGGTCGTTCTTCGCGCTGCTGTACCACCTGCTGGTCGGGCGGGACACGGGGCCGCGGCTGCCCACGCTGCTGCTGGCGGTGGGGCAGGACCGGGTGAGGAACCTGCTCGGGGAGTAAGCGGTAGGAGTAGGCGGTAAAGGAAAGGGGCCCTCGGACGAGGGCCCCTTTCCTTTACCGTTCTTCCGTTTCTCCGTGCGCTTTCGCTAGGCGATGTGGTCGTCCTGCAGTTCCGCCGTGTGACGGTTGGTGAAGCGGTTGACCATGCGCTCGGCATCGCGCTGCGGCAGGGACATGCCGTAGGTCGCCTCCACGTCGCCGCGGAACTGGCCGGCGGTGGGGTAGCTGCCGTCGATCGACTGGCGGAAGACCTGGTAGAAGGCCTCTTCGTCGGGCTCGACGGGGGGCGTGCCGCCGCCCTCTCCCAGCTCGCGGGTGCGGTTCGGGCCCACCGGGATGGGGAAGCTGCCGGTCTCCTCCGACGAGGAGGGCTGCTGGAACTGCTCCGGGGGCTGTTCCTCGTACCAGTCCTCGTACTGTTCGTCCGGGACGTACTGGGGGTCCGGGACCGGGTTGTAGGCGGGGTCGTAGCCGCCGTGGTAGTCGGTCTCGGGCTGGGCCTGGAACCAGGGGCTCTGTTCCGGGTCCTGCGGGTCCTGGACGTATTCCGGTTCCCCGGTGCGCTGGCCGGGGAGCCGGGGGCGCTGCTCGCCGGGAGCTGCCGCTGCGCCCACAGCGGCACGACCGCCCGCAGCCGGGGCGTCGTCGGCCGCGGCCAGCTGGGGCTGCGGCGCCGGCGGCAGGAGCGCCGGTTCTATGCCTGCCGCTGCCAGGCCCGCCGGGGCCGTCTCCGCCAGGGGAACGCCGTAGCGGGCCAGGCGCAGGGGCATCAGGGACTCCACCGGGGCCTTGCGGCGCCAGGCGCGGCCGAAGCGGGCGTGCAGTCTTGCCTGGTAGACGAGACGTTCCTGCTCCAGCTTGATGACCTGCTCGTAGGAGCGCAGCTCCCACAGCTTCATCCGGCGCCACAGGAGGAAGGTCGGGACCGGGGAGAGGAGCCAGCGGGTGAGGCGGACCCCCTCCATGTGCTTGTCGGCCGTGATGTCGGCGATCCGGCCGATCGCGTGGCGGGCCGCCTCGACGGCGACCACGAACAGGATCGGGATCACCGCGTGCATGCCCACACCCAGCGGGTCCGGCCAGGCGGCGGCGCCGTTGAAGGCGATGGTCGCCGCCGTCAGGAGCCAGGCCGTCTGACGCAGCAGCGGGAACGGGATACGGATCCAGGTCAGCAGCAGGTCCAGGGCCAGCAGGACACAGATACCTGCGTCGATGCCGATCGGGAACACATAGGAGAAGTTCCCGAAACCCTTCTTGATGGCCAGCTCACGGACGGCCGCGTAGGAACCGGCGAAGCCGATGCCGGCGATGATCAGCGCGCCGGACACGACCACGCCGATGAGTATGCGGTGCATCCGAGTCAGCTGCATTGGCGCGGCCACTCGTACATCCCTCCCCTTGCGTGTTGTTGCGCGCAACAGAGTGGCATACGCATCCGGCGGACGTGAGGCCGGTCAGTTCTTCGCGGTGGCCGACTTGGACGGAGATGCGCCGGAGGAGGGGGACTTGGACGCCGACTTCGAGGGGGACTTCGACGCGGACTTGGAGGGGGAGCCGGACGGCTTCGTGGACGAACTGGTTCCGGAACCACTGCCGTTGGCCGCCGAGACGGCCGCGATCGCCTCCTTGACGGCTTTCTCCGCCGCCTTGGCCAGATCGTCGGCGCCGGGGGTCTTCTCGCCCGCGAGACCGGCGCCGTTGTAGTCGAGCGTGACGACCACGTTCTCGACCCGGGCGACCACCGTCTGCTGCTTGAAGGCGCCCTCCTTCTTCTTCAGGTCGTACCGCACCACCGTCGCCTCGGCGCCCGTCCCCGTGACCGGCTCCGCCTTGGTGTTCTTCGCGCCGGACACGTTCTGTGCGTCGCTGACCTGCTGGGTGAAGTACGCGTGCGCCTGCTTGTCGCCCGCGCCGCGGTTGGCGTCCGAGTCGAAGCGCAGCAGGGAGACGTTCAGCCAGCGGAACTGGGAGCCCTTGACGCCGTTGTTGTCCAGGCTGTTCCAGGAGCAGGAGGAACGGCTTGCCGTGTCATCGGACTTGCCCTCCTTGGCCGACTTGACGCCCTTGGGCACCAGATCGGTCAGGGTCTTCTTCGACAGCACCGTGCACGGCTCGGGAAGCTTCCGGTACGCGGCCGCCTGCACGGTCGGGGACGCGCTCGACGAGGGCTGCCCGGTCGAGCCGCCCGCGGTCTGCTGGGCGCTCGCGCCGCCCTTGTCCTTGGAGTCGCCGCTGTCCGAGGAGCAGGCGGCGGTGATCAGGACCGCGGGAACGGCTGCCGCGCAGACAAGAACGCGGCGAAGGCGCTGGGCTCGCTGGGCACGGTCGTCTCGCTGGGCTGCTCGCTGCATGGTTCCTTCACTCGTGACGCTCGGTGTTCGTGCGGGTTCCTGCGGGGCCACCGTACGCGGTGAAGGAGCTGTGCGGTTTCCGTTCGGCCGCTTTGCGGGGGGCGGCGGAAGAGGCACCGGCGGGGGTCAGCCGTTGAGTGTGTCGGCCAGCTGCGAGGCCAGATCAAGGGCCCTGTCCTGCATTTCCTTGCTGTCCGGGACCGCTCCGGCCACCATCGGCTGCTCCTCGTACTCGAGGGTGACGACGACGTTGGACGTGCGGAACACCACAGTCACCGTGCGCGGTTCGGCCGTCGAACCGGACGTGCTCAGCCGGTCGTCCAGATACGCCTCGTCACCGAGATCGGACAGCACGCGAGGCTGGAGATCGGCCGGAGTGGCCCCGGGGGAGCTGTCCGCGGGGGAGGGGGAGTCCTCGTCGCTCGCGGTGGCTGTGGGGGTGGCCGTGGGGGTGGCCGTGCCGGTGGGCGTCCCGGTGGCCGAGGAGGAGCTGGGGGTCGGGGTGGAGGTGGAGGCGCTCGGCTCGGGCAGGTCGGCGGCCGTCTCCATCTCCTGGAACAGTTTCTGCGCCTGGTCGTCGTCGCTGACCGTGTTGTCGTACGACACCACGCGCTCGAAGTCGACCGAGAGACGGTCGGTGGCAGCGGCGGACTCCACCTTCCAGTGGCAGCCCACCTTGCGGTCGGTGTTGTAGGTGAGTGTCGCCTCGCCCTGGTAGGCCTTGTCCCGCTGGACCGGGTCGATGAGCTGCCCGATGCCGGGCAGCAGCGAACCGAGGGTGTCGCGGTCGACCGCGCCGCAGGGCTCGGGGAGCGTGCGGTACTTGCCGGGCTGGGCCGCCACCGTGGCCGTACCGGCGCCGTCCGCGTTGGCGTTGTCCGTCGGGTTGTCGTCGCCGGAACCGCTCGTGCAGCCGGCCAGCAGTGCCGCGAGGAGTGCGGCGGTGCCGGTTACGTACGCCTTCCGCTGCACGGTCGGGCTCCTCTCGACGGTGTGCGCTCGCTTGGTGATCCAGTGTCCCCGCTGGTTATTCGCTTGCCGCAGCGGGGCGCTCCCTGGAGACAATGTGTATCGCACGCACTGCTGTGAACGCCGGTCCCCTGTCCCTTTTCGTAGACCTTGGCGTCGCTTTTGCGTTTTGATGTTTCTAAGCCATTTGTTGTCTTTTTCGGGGGAATGAGGAACGTATGTCGTACGTGGAGATGCCGGGTGCGAAGGTCCCGATCCGGATGTGGACCGACCCCGCGACCGTGGAGGACGTGGCCCTGCGCCAGCTCCAGAACGTGGCGACCCTGCCCTGGATCAAGGGCCTGGCCGTGATGCCGGACGTGCACTACGGAAAGGGCGCGACGGTCGGGTCGGTCATCGCGATGCAGGGGGCGGTGTGCCCTGCCGCGGTGGGGGTGGACATCGGGTGCGGGATGTCGGCGGTGCGGACGTCGCTGACCGCCGACGACCTGCCGGGGGATCTGTCACGGCTGCGCTCGAAGATCGAGCAGGCCATTCCGGTGGGGCGGGGGATGCACGACGATCCCGCGGACCCCGGGCAGTTCCACGGACTGGCGACCAGCGGGTGGGACGACTTCTGGAAGCGGTTCCACGGCGTCGCGGAGGCGGTGCGCTTCCGTGAGGAGCGGGCCACCAAGCAGATGGGCACCCTCGGCTCGGGCAACCACTTCATCGAGGTCTGCACGGACACCACCGGTGCCGTCTGGCTGATGCTGCACTCCGGTTCCCGCAACATCGGCAAGGAACTCGCCGATCACCACATCGGCGTGGCCCAGAAACTCCCGCACAACCAGGGCCTGGTCGACCGCGACCTCGCCGTCTTCGTCGCGGACACCCCGCAGATGGCGGCCTACCGCAACGACCTGTTCTGGGCGCAGGAGTACGCCAGGTACAACCGCACGATCATGATGGCGCTCCTGAAGGACGTGATCCGCAAGGAGTTCAAGAAGGCGAAGCCGACCTTCGAGCAGGAGATCTCCTGCCACCACAACTACGTGGCGGAGGAGCAGTACGAGGGCATGGACCTGCTGGTCACCCGCAAGGGCGCGATCCGGGCCGGCTCCGGCGAGTACGGGATCATCCCGGGCTCGATGGGCACCGGTTCGTACATCGTGAAGGGTCTCGGCAACGAGCTGGCCTTCAACTCGGCCTCGCACGGCGCCGGTCGCCGCATGAGCCGTAACGCGGCCAAGCGGCGCTTCTCCACGAAGGACCTGGAGGAGCAGACCCGGGGCGTGGAGTGCCGCAAGGACTCCGGCGTGGTGGACGAGATCCCGGGCGCGTACAAGTCCATCGACCAGGTCATCGACCAGCAGCGGGACCTGGTCGAGGTGGTGGCGAAGCTCAAGCAGGTCGTCTGCGTGAAGGGCTGACGACCGGCACCGGCACTCCTTCTGCCAGCGCCCCGCCACCGGCGGCGACGCCGCCGGTCGGCTTGGGCGCGGGGAAGGGTGGCTCGTCCTGCCGGCAGGTCGTCCCGGCCGGCGGGAGGGTGCCGTCGACGAAGTAGCGGCTCTCGTACGTCTTCACGCAGCTGCTGGGGTTGACCAGTGCGGTGTGACCGTATCCGTCGTGGGTGAGCAGGCGGGCGTCGGCCAGTTCCCGGGCCAGCGCCTGCGCGTCCGCGTAGGGAGTGGCGGGGTCGTAGGTGGTGCCGACCAGCAGGACCGGGTGGGCCGTCGGCCTGTTCCACGGGCCGCGGTAGCGGTCGGCCGCCACGGTCGGCCACGAGATGCACCCCACGGCGGCCCAGGTCCACAGGCGTCCGGCGTCGCCCGCACGGGCGGCGGCGGCCTCCTCCAGGGCGGGGTAGACGGCGGGGTCACGCGGATTGGGGCTGTCGCCGCAGAACACCGCACCGGCCTGTTCCTCTCCCGTGTACGGATGCGGATGCGGGACCGGTTGCGCGGGTGGGGGCGGGGACGGCTTCGGGACGCGGCCCTGCCAGAGGTCCTGCAGCCTGCCGGCGAGGTCGGTCCAGCCGGGGTGGACGACGTAGAGGCCGCTCACCACGTCGGCGACCGTACGGCCGTAGGTCCACGCGCCCACGGGATGCGCCCGCAGCCGCTGCATCAGCTGGTCGAACCTGTCCCGGGTCGCCTTCGGGCTGCCGGCGGAGAAGGCGCAGCCGGCGCTGGTCGTGGACCCGCACAGGGTGAGGAACCGGTCCAGTACCGCTGCCGCGCCGCCGTCCGAGCCCATGCGCAGGAACGTCGTGAGCCGGGGTTCAGCGTCGGAGGCGTGGTTCGTCCAGGCCTGCGGGTCGATGTTGCTGTCGAGGGCCATGGCGCGGACCTTGCCCGGGAAGAGGTTGGCGTAGGTGGCGCCCAGGAAAGTGCCGTAGGAGGTTCCGAGGTAGGTGAGTTGCGGGTCGCCCACCGCCCGGCGGAGCTGGTCGAGGTCGTGAGCGGTGTCGGCGGTCGACACATGGCGCAGCAGCTCGGGGTCACGCTGCCGGCAGCGCCGGGCCAGATCCTCGTACGCGGCGGTCAAAGCCGCCCGCTGCCGTTCGCCCACCGGGACGCCGGCCGGTTTGCCCGCGGTCCACGCGTCGGCTTCCCGGGGAGTCGCGAAGCAGTTCACCGAGGTGCTGCTGCCGACTCCGCGTGGATCCCAGCTGACGATGTCGAACCGCTCCCGCACCTCGCGCGGGAAGAACCCGTAGTTCTGTGGCATCTGCACGGTTCCGGGCCCGCCGGGTCCGCCGGGGTTGTAGAACAGGGTGCCTATGCGCCGTCCGGGGCCGGTCGCCTTCCGCTTGACGACGGCCAGTTCGATGGTGCGGCCGCCGGGGTTGCGGTAGTCCAGCGGCACCTTCGCGGTCGCGCAGTCGAACGGGCTGCCCTGGACGCAGGGCGTCCACTCCAGCTGCGGGGCGGGCACCGCGGGTGCCGGCGTACCGCCGGCCACGACGAGGTCCGGCCCGGTCAGTACCGTCGAGCAGGCCGCCACCGCGGCGACGACCGCGGCACAACGCCCGCGGCCCGATATGGGTCCGGCTGTGAGCACGCTGGGTCCCTTCACGGCTGAGCACCCGGTGCCGCCCGTGCGCTGCACGGGCGGCAGGTGTCCGGGTCCACCCCACCGCGGTCCGGCGCGGCGCGCGAGTCAACCGCGTCCGAACGGCTGGGCCACCAGCGCCCCGGTCACTTCGCGTGGCGCACCGCGTAGATCATCACGAACGCCACGAAGTGGATGCCGAAGAGGAAGTACGCGAGGAAGTACCAGACCTGGCGCTCGTTCTTCGTCTCCTGTTCCAGGCGCCGCTTCTCGAGGGAGTCCTCGTCCGGCATCACAGCTCCCGGTGGACCTTGGTGTTGGAGGCCTGGGCACGGGGACGCAGGACCAGGAGATCCACGTTGACGTGGCTGGGGCGGGTGACCGCCCAGGTGATCGTCTCGGCCACGTCGTCGGCGGTGAGGGGCTCGGCCACGCCCTGGTAGACCTTCGCCGCCTTCTCCTCGTCGCCGCCGAAGCGGGTCAGGGCGAACCCCTCCGTCTTGACCATGCCGGGCGCGATCTCGATGACGCGGACCGGCCGGCCGACGATCTCCAGGCGGAGCGTCTCGGCGAGGACGTGGGCGCCGTGCTTGGCCGCGACGTAGCCCCCGCCGCCCTCGTACGTGCCGTGGCCCGCCGTGGAGGACACCACGACCACCACTCCGTCGCCGCTCGCCTCCAGCTTCGGGAGCAGGGCCTGCGTGATGTTCAGGGTGCCGAGGACGTTCGTCTCGTACATCGTGCGCCAGTCGGCCGGGTCGCCGGTGGCCACCGGGTCCGCGCCCAGGGCTCCGCCGGCGTTGTTGACCAGGACGCCGATCGTTTTGAAGGCCGTCGCGAATTCGTCCACGGCCGCGCGGTCCGTCACGTCCAGCTGGTACGCCGTGGCCGAGTGGCCCGCCGTGGTGAGTTCCTTCGCCAGGGCCTCGATGCGGTCCTTGCGGCGGGCCGTGAGGACGACGCGGTAGCCGGCCTCGGCGAGCTGCCGGGCCGTGGCGGCACCGATACCGCTGCTCGCACCCGTGACGACGGCGATACGGGAAGCGGCGGACGGGGCGGCGGTGGCCATGGACTGCTCCTGGGGTCGGTCTGCGGTCGGCTCCGTCCAGCGTAGGCGAGGCTCAGGCGCCGTTCCGCGGCGCCCACATGATCACGGCCATCCCGGCCAGGCAGATCAGGGCTCCGGCGATGTCCCAGCGGTCGGGGCGGAAGCCGTCGGCGACCACGCCCCACAGGATCGACCCGGCCACGAAGATCCCTCCGTAGGCGGCCAGGATGCGGCCGAAGTGGGCGTCCGGCTGGAACGTGGCGACGAAGCCGTACGCGCCGAGGGCGAGGACCCCGCCGGTGATCCACAGCCACCCGCGGTGTTCGCGCACGCCCTGCCAGACCAGCCAGGCGCCGCCGATCTCGAACAGTGCGGCGAGCACGAAGAGGGCGGCGGAGCGGAGGATCGACATGGGCGCAGCTTCGCACGCGGGCGCGGTGCCGCCCGGTGGCGGGCGTGCTGTCACCTGTTGGAGGGCGCCTGGCGGGCTCGTCCTCGTGGCATGCATCCGTACGGCATACGGGACGAGGATGAGGTGAGGTGGCATGCGGATGAGAACGTGGGTACTGGGTGCGTGCGGTGCCGTGGCGGTGGCCGTGGGTGCGGCAGGGCCGGCCGGGGCGGCCGACACGCCCGAGGCCGATCTGGCCTTTCACGGGAGCGCGGTCATGAGCGGGGACCAGGTGGAGGTCCGGCTCACCCCGAGCAACAGCGGCCCCTCGGCCGTGCCGGACGCGACGGTGCTGCTGCGCTGGTCGGCCCCGCTGGCCGAGCAGCAGCAGTTGCCGTCCGGCTGCGCGCGGACGGACGAGCGGACGGTGGTGTGCGGGACCGGGACGCTGGCCGCGGCCGAGACGGGGGACCAGATCAAGGTGACGGTGCGGCTGAAGGGGAAGCCGTCGGAGGTCACGCTGGAGGTGGACACCGCCTGGAACGGGGGCGTGGTGGACAAGGACCGCGCGAACGACCAGCTGAAGGTGCTGGTCCTGGACACCGGGGACGCGTACGCCTTCTGAGACGCCGGGACCGTCGTACGATCTCTGCACCACGCAGACGAAGGAGAGTGCGGCATGGCCGGGAACGGGAGCGGGCGGTCCGGGCTGCTGGCGGAGCTGTCCGTGGTGTCCCGGCGGTACATGGCGTCGTACGCCCTGTTCAACCAGGCCGTCGCCGACCGGATCGGGCTGCACCCCACCGATCTGCAGTGCCTGAACCTGCTCACGCTGGAGAAGGGGCCGGTCACCACGGGCCGGGTGGCCGAGCTGACGGGGCTGACGACCGGGTCGGCGACCCGGCTGGTGGACCGGCTGGAGCGGGCGGGGTACGTCGTACGGCAGCGGGACGAGACGGACCGGCGGCGGGTGCTGGTGGCGACCGTGCCGGAGAAGATCGCCGAGTTCGGGCGGATGTGGGACTCGCTGGCCGGTGACTGGTCCCGCATCTTCGACGAGCTGGACGACACCGAGCTGGCCGCGATCGTCCGGCACATGGAGCGGACCGTGGAGTTCAGCGGGGAGCAGATCGCCCGGTTGCGGGAGGGGCGCGGCTAGGGGATGTCTCCCCCCGTCGGCATGATCCGGAGGACACCCCTCAGCGGGTGTCCTCCGGTGGGCGTGAGGCGTGGGCCACGAGGAGCAGCAGCAAGCCGCAGGCCGCGACGGTGATCCAGCCGGGCCGGGACGCGTGGGCGAGCCCCGCGGTGCTGGTCCCTGCGGCCAGGCCGCCGGCGATGGCGATGCCGAGCGCGGAGCCGAGCTGGCGGGCGGTGGAGGTGATGGCTCCGGCCACACCGGCGCGGGCGGGAGGCAGTCCGCTCACCGCGGTGTTGGTGATCGGGGCGTTGGCGAAACCGAATCCGGCGCCGATGAGCGCGTAGGCCGACAGGAGCAGCGGCAGGCCCGTGTGCTGGTCGAGCCCGACCAGGCAGAGGCCGCCCACCGTGAGGAAGCCGCCGGCCAGGAGAAGCGGCAACCGGGGTCCCGCACGCCCGACCAGGAGCCCCGACAGAGGTGCGCAGACGGTCGCGCCGAGTGCCATGGGCAGGGTCGCGATGCCGGCGGCCAGGGGGGTCCAGCCCCGGGAGTGCTGGAGGTAGAGGGTGTTGAGCAGCAGGGTCACGTTCAGGGCGACGAAGACCGCCACGGCGCCGAGGACCGCACTGCTGAAGGCCGGGCGCCTGAAGAGCCGCAGGTCCATGAGGGGCTCGCGGCGACGGGTCTCGACCCGCACGAAACCGGCCGTCGCCAGGGCGATGACCAGGTACGCGGCCAGTGCCGCGGGCGAGATCCAGCCGATGCGCGGTCCTTCGATGAGGACGGCGACGGTGACCCCGATGACCACGGTCAGCAGGGCCTGGCCCGGGAGGTCGAGCCGCCGCCCTCCGCGCGCGGCCCGGGACTCCGGCACGAACACCGCGCTGAGGACGAGGGCGGCCACGATGACCGGTGCGTTGATCCAGAACACCGACCGCCAGCCGAACGCCGCGACGAGTGCCCCGCCCGTGACCGGGCCGGCGGCCATGCTGAGGCCGAAGACCGAGGCCCAGACGCCGATCGCCTGCGCTCGCTCTCTCGGATCCGGCATGGCGTTCACGACGATGGCCAGAGCCACGGGGCTCAGCATGGAGGCGCCCACTCCCTGGACCGCGCGGGCCCCGACGAGCACGCCCGCCGACGGTGCGAGTGCGCACAGCAGCGAGGCGGCGCCGAAGACGGCCAGGCCGCACCGGAACACCCGTCGGCGGCCCAGCCGGTCCGCCAGCGCGCCGGAGGAGATCAGGAGACTGGCCAGGACGAGCGTGTACGCGTCGACGGTCCATTCGAGGCTGCGCGTGCCGATGCCCAGGCCCTGGCCCACGGCGGGCAGGGCCACGTTGACGATGGTGGTGTCCAGGCCCACCAGGAACATGCTCAGGCAGCAGACGGCCAGCACCGTCCAGCGTCTTCGTGCGCTGAGCAGGGGCGGCTGAACGGTCTGGGGCGCGGAGATCGCGGTCACGTCCTACCTCGCAGGTCGGGGAGCGTCTGTGCGGCCATGGTGTGGCCGGACAGCGACCGCGCCCCGGATCTTTTGCGAAGGCAGCAAATCTTTTGCGGAGACAGCAAAGGATCCGGGTCCGGACAGGCCCTGGGCGGCCCTAGGCGGGGTTCTCCTCGTCGTAGCGCTCGCGGGCCGCTCGTACGTCGTCGAAGTGGGTTTCCGCCCAGTCCTTCACCGCGGTCAGCAGGCCGGCGAGGCTGCGGCCGAGGGGGGTGAGTTCATAGTCGACCCGGACCGGGACGGACGGGGTGACCGTGCGGGAGATGATGCCGTCGCGCTCCAGGGTGCGCAGGGTCTGGGTGAGCATCTTGGGGCTGACGCCGGCGATCTTGCGGCCGATGTCGCTGTAGCGCCGGGGGCCGGGGGCCAGCGCGGCGACGACGAGGCTGACCCACTTGTCGCTGAGCCGGCCGAGGAGCTGGTTGGTGGGGCAGCTGCGCAGGAAGGCGTCGTAGTCGATACGGGCCTGCTCGCGCCGCTGGGTGGCGGTCATGGTCGCCATGGGGTCTCCTCCGGATCTCCTACGCACTCCCAGGTAACTACTTACGGATAGATAGTAGCTCTCCTAGGGTTGGTGCTGCGGCGGAGGAATTGCCGTAGAACCCATCAAATGCCTTGTGATCGAGGAGAGTTGACATGCGTGCTGCTGTGGTGACGACGTTCGGCGGTCCGGAGGCCGTGGAGATCGCGGACGTGGCGGTCCCGGAGCCGGGAGCCGGGCAGGTACGGATCAAGGTGGCGGCCGGTGCGGTGAACCCTGTGGACCTGGCCGTGCGGGCCGGTGTCTTCGGCGGGGCGGGGCGCACGCTGGGGCTCGGCTGGGACGTGGCCGGGACGGTGGACGCGGTGGGAGTGGCCGCGGCCTGGCAGGTCGGCGACGCGGTGGTGGCGCTGGCGGCGGGCGTGGCCGATCCGCTGGGCGCGCACGCCGAGTACGTCGTCGTGCCGGCGGATGCGGTGGCCAAGGCGCCGGCCACGGTGGACGCGGTGCACGCAGGCACCCTGCCGCTGAACGGGCTGACCGCCGTCCAGGCCCTCGACCTGCTGGACCTGGCGCCGGGTGCGTCGCTCCTGGTGACCGGTGCCGCGGGTGCGGTCGGCGGGTTCGCCGTCCAGCTGGCTGCGCAGCGGGGGATCGCGGTGACCGGGCAGGCCCGGGCGGTCGACGAGGAGCTGGTGCGGTCGCTGGGGGCCGCGGACTTCACGGCCGACGGGGTCGCGCCGGGCAGCGTGGACGCGGTGCTGGACGCGGCGATGCTCGGGGAGCCGGCGCTGGAGTGGGTGCGGGACGGGGGCGTCTTCGTCGGTGCCCAGCCCGGCCGGCAGCCCGCCCCGGTGCGCGGGGTGCGGACCACGGCCGTGGAGGTGAGCGCCGACGGTGCGCGGCTGGCGGAGCTGGTCCGGCTGGTGGACGAGGGAGCGCTGACCCTCCGGGTGGCCGAGACGTACGGCCTGGAGGAGGCCGCCAAGGCGCACGCACGGCTGGCTGAGGGCGGGGTGCGGGGACGGCTGGTGCTGGTGCCCTAGGGCGGGCCGGGCTGTCCCCCTAGGGTTGCCGGTATGAAGATCGTGGAGCTGGAGCCGGGGGATCCGCGGCTCGGTGCCGAGGTGCTGCCCGTGCTGCGTGAGCTGCGTCCGCATCTCACCGAGGAGTTGTTCGCCCGGGTGTATGAGGAGGGGAGTCCGCAGGGGCTGCGGTTCTCCGCGGCCTACGAGGGTGGCGGTGCCTGTGTGGGGGTGGCCGGCTGGCGGGTGCTGGTCAACACCGTCTCGCTGCGTCAGCTGTACGTCGACGACCTGGTGACCGCTCCCTCCGCCCGGTCCGCCGGGGTCGGCCGGGCGCTCCTCGTCCACCTGGAGGAGCGCGGCCGGGCGCTCGGCTGTCAGGAGCTGAACCTCGACTCCGGTACGCAGCGCACCGATGCTCACCGCTTCTACCTGCGGGAACGGATGGAGATCGGCGCCTTCCACTTCGTGAAGCCGCTGTAGCGGAAGCGGGGAATAGCCCGGGCCGGGTGGCTGTTCCAGGGGTATAGTTGAACAGTCAACAACCTGGAGGGTGAGCGACCATGCAGTTCGGGATCTTCACGGTCGGCGACGTCACGCCGGATCCCACCACGGGACGTACGCCGAGCGAGCGCGAGCGGATCAAGGCCATGGTCGCCATCGCGCTCAAGGCCGAGGAGGTCGGGCTCGACGTGTTCGCCACCGGCGAGCACCACAACCCGCCCTTCGTGCCGTCCTCGCCGACGACGATGCTCGGCTACATAGCGGCGCGCACGGAGAAGCTGGTCCTCTCCACCTCCACCACCCTGATCACCACCAACGACCCGGTGAAGATCGCGGAGGACTTCGCGATGCTCCAGCACCTGGCCGACGGCCGGGTGGACCTGATGATGGGCCGCGGCAACACCGGGCCGGTCTACCCCTGGTTCGGGCAGGACATCCGGCAGGGCATCAACCTCGCCGTCGAGAACTACGCCCTGCTGCACCGGCTGTGGCGCGAGGACGTCGTCGACTGGGAGGGCAAGTTCCGTTCGCCGCTGCAGGGGTTCACGTCCACGCCGCGCCCGCTGGACGGCGTACCGCCGTTCGTCTGGCACGGGTCGATCCGGTCCCCGGAGATCGCCGAGCAGGCCGCCTACTACGGCGACGGCTTCTTCCACAACAACATCTTCTGGCCCGCCGACCACACCAAGCGGATGGTCGAGCTGTACCGGACCCGGTACGCCCACTACGGGCACGGCACGCCGGAGCAGGCGATCGTCGGCCTGGGCGGCCAGGTGTTCATGCGGCGCAACTCGCAGGACGCGGTGCGTGAGTTCCGGCCGTACTTCGACAACGCACCGGTGTACGGGCACGGGCCGTCGCTGGAGGACTTCACCGAGCAGACCCCGCTGACCGTGGGCTCCCCGCAGCAGGTGATCGAGAAGACCCTGGCCTTCCGCGAGTACGCCGGTGACTACCAGCGCCAGCTGTTCCTCATGGATCACGCGGGGCTGCCGCTGAAGACCGTGCTGGAGCAGCTCGACATGCTGGGCGAGGAGGTCGTACCGGTGCTGCGCAAGGAGTTCGCGAACGACCGTCCGGCGAACGTGCCGGACGCCCCCACCCACGCGTCCCTGAAGGCGTCCCAGGAGGTGAGTGCCGCATGAAGCTCGTCGTCGTCTCGGCGGGGCTGAGCGTCCCGTCCTCCACCCGGCTGCTGGCCGACCGGCTGGCCGCCGCCGTGGACCGCCGCACGCCCGTGGACCTCCAGGTGGTCGAGCTGCGTGACCTCGCGGTCGAGATCGCGCACAACTTCACCAACGGCTTTCCCGGACGGAAGCTGGCGGCCGCGCTGGACGCGGTGACGGAGGCCGACGGTCTGATCGTCGTCACCCCGGTGTTCTCGGCGTCGTACAGCGGGCTGTTCAAGTCGTTCTTCGACGTGCTGGACAAGGACGCGCTGGCGGGGAAGCCGGTGCTGATCGCCGCGACCGGCGGTACGGCCCGGCACTCGCTGGTCCTGGAGCACGCGCTGCGTCCGCTCTTCGCCCATCTCCGTGCCGTGGTCGTCCCGACCGGCGTCTACGCCGCCTCGGAGGACTGGGGCGCGGAGGGGCTGCCGGAGCGGATCGACCGGGCCGCCGGGGAGCTGGCCGGGCTCATGGCCGGGCTGTCGGGCGCCCGTCCGGGCCCGTCCGAGGAGGAGCGGCCGGCCCCCGTCGAGGTCGCCGACTTCACCGTGGTCCCGTTCGCGGAGCAGCTCGCCGCACTGCGGTCCGCGGGGTGAGAGGACGGTAGGGGCATGTCCCCGGTTGCCCGTGCGAGGGTGAGAGGCGGGTAAAAAGGGTGATCGTAGGCCTGCTCGTCCCGGCCGAACCGCCGGAGGCCTTGGCAGACTGGTGACGTGCCCCAGACTGTGCTGCTCGCCGAAGACGACCGTGCCATCCGCCACGCCCTGGAGCGTGCCTTGACCCTCGAGGGGTACGCGGTGACGGCGGTCGCCGACGGAGTCGAAGCCCTGGCGCAGGCGCACCGGACCCCGCCGGACGTGCTCGTGCTCGACGTGATGATGCCGGGCATCGACGGACTCCAGGTCTGCCGGGTGCTGCGGGCCGAGGGCGACCGCACCCCGATCCTCATGCTCACCGCGCTGGTGGAGACCGCCGACCGGATCGCGGGCCTGGACGCCGGCGCCGACGACTACGTGGTCAAGCCGTTCGACGTGGAAGAGGTCTTCGCGCGACTGCGGGCACTGCTGCGCCGAACCAGCCCGGTGCCCGCCGGCGGCGGATCCGGTGCTTCCGGGGGCGAGAGCGCACGGGAGGTGCAGGTCTCCGACCGGCAGGTGGAGGCCGCCGGGGTCCGTATGGACCTCCAGGCCCGCCGGGCCTGGCGCGGCGGGCGCGAGCTGGAACTGACCCGCACCGAGTTCGAGCTGCTGGAACTCCTGGCGCGCAACACGGGCATCGTCCTCGACCATGCGACGATCTACGACCGCATCTGGGGCTACGACTTCGGCCCCGGCTCCAAGAACCTCGCCGTGTACGTCGGCTACCTGCGCCGCAAGCTGGACGAGCCCGGCGCCCCCCAGCTCATCCACACCGTGCGGGGCGTGGGTTACGTGCTGCGGGAGGACTAGTGAGCCGCCGCTGGCGGCTGCCGGCCGGGCCCCGGCCCAAGCTCGTGTCGCTGCGCACCACCTTCGCGGTGTCCTTCGCGGCCGTCACCGCGGCCGTGACCATCCTCGTCGGCATCCTGTCGTACAGCTCCGCCGCCCGTCTGGTCCGGGTCGACCAGCAGTCGGTGTTCACGCAGGTCGTGCAGGACGTGCAGGACGAGGTACGGCAACACGCGATGGTCCCCGAGGACTTCTCCTCCTCCCGCCCCGGACACGATCTGGTCCGGCCGGCCCGCACCGATGTGCAGGTGCTCGGCGCGCAGGGGCAGATCGTCGACCACGGCAGCCCGGTGCTGCCCGTCACCGCCGGGGACACGACCATGGCCGGCGCGCAGGCGGCCGGCAAGGTGGTCCAGCACAAGGACGTCAGGGTCGGCGAGGACCTGTTCCGCATCGCCACCGTCTCGCTCGGCCGCGGGAAGGGCGCCGTGCAGGTCGCCCAGGAGTTCAGCGACACCGAGGACCTGCTGCGGGCGCTCCAGCAGCGGACGCTGATCCTGATGGCGGCGGTCGTCGTCGCCGCGGGGCTGTTCGGCTGGTGGCTGGCCCGCCGGATCACCCGCCGCCTGGTGATCCTCACCTCCGCCGCCGAGGACGTGGCCCGCACCCGGCAACTGGGCATCGAGGTGCCCGTCGCCGGCCTGGACGAGGTGGGCCGGCTCGGCCGCGCCTTCGACCGGATGCTGGGCCGGCTCGCCCAGTCGGAGGAGGACCAGCGGCGGCTGGTCCAGGACGCCGGGCACGAGCTGCGGACGCCGCTGACGTCGCTGCGTACGAACATCTCGCTGCTGCGCCGGATCGACGAGCTTCCGCCGGCGACCCGGGAGGAACTCGTCGCCGACCTCGGCCAGGAGGCCCGCGAGCTGACCGACCTGGTCAACGAGCTGGTCGACCTCGCCGCCGGGCAGTCCGACGCCGAGCCGCCGCAACGGGTGGACCTCGCCGACATCGCCGAGGACGTGATGGGGCTGGCCAAGCGTCGTACGGGCCGGGAGATCGTGCTGCGCACCAGCGGCGACACGCGCGCCGACGGGCGGCCCGGGATGCTTCAGCGGGCCCTGTCCAACCTGGTCGAGAACGCGGCGAAGTTCGACCGCGACGGTACGGCGCCCATCGAGATCAACATCACCGGGCCCGCGCGGCCGGGCACCGTCCGGGTCGAGGTCCTCGACCGGGGGCCGGGCATCGCCGAGGGCGACCTGATCCGCATCTTCGACCGCTTCTACCGGGCTGCCGACGCGAGATCCCAGCCGGGGTCGGGGCTCGGGCTGTCCATCGTCCGTGAGGTCGCCATGGCGCACGGCGGGGCGCCGTTCGCGATGCGGAGGGAAGGGGGCGGGGCGGTCATCGGGTTCACGGTGTCACCTTCGGCGGCGGCGTCCCCACCCGCACCACCCGCGCGGCATGCGTAGCCGGGTGCGGATGGCCCCGTAGGGGTGCTCGTCGTCGGCGGCTTGTGAAGCGTCCGGGCCCTGTACTCGGTGTGTGGTGCCGGTCATGATCGGACCGGAAGTGCACCGAAGGAGGGAGTCCGCATGCTCACCGACCACGAGGCCGCCGCCCTCGCACAGATCGACGAGGCCGAGGTCGCGCGGATGCTGCTGGAGTTGATCTCGATTCCCAGCGTGACCGGGAGTCCGGCCGAGTCGGAGATCCAGCATCTGCTCGCCGGGTGGCTGGAGCGGCTCGGGCTCGAGGTCGATCTGTGGTCCATGGATCTGGCCGAGCTGCGCGCCGACCCGGGGTTTCCCGGGGCGGAGGCCGCCCGGGACGAGGCGTGGGGGCTGGTCGGGTACACGGCCCACGGGGGCGATGGGCCCACCCTCGTCCTTCAGGGGCATGCGGACGTCGTACCGCCCGGGGATCCGGGTGCCTGGGACGGGGATCCGTTCGTGCCGCGGGTGGTCGGGGGCGATGTCGTGTTCGGGCGCGGGGCCTGTGACATGAAGGCGGGGCTCGTCGCGCATCTGGCGGCGCTCGCGGCCGTCAGGGCGTCCGGCGTCCGGCTGCGAGGGCGCGTCGCCGTGCACTTCGTCGTCGGGGAGGAGGACGGCGGGCTCGGCGCCTTCGGGACCTTGCGGCGCGGGCACACCGGGGACGCCTGTGTGATCACGGAGCCCACGGCGGGGACGCTCATCACCGCCAACGCGGGAGCCCTCACCTTCCGCCTCACCGTGCCCGGCAAGGCGGCCCACGCCAGCTCGCGGGACGCCGGCGTCAGCGCCGTCGACGCGTATGTGCCCCTGCACCGGGCGTTGGCCGCCCTGGAGACCGCGCGGAACCGGGATCCCTCGCCGCTCATGGCCGAGCACCCGATCCCGTACGCCCTCTCCGTCGGCACCCTGCGCGCCGGTGACTGGGCCAGCAGCGTGCCCGATCTGCTCGTCGCGGAGGGGCGGCTCGGGGTGCGCCTGGACGAGGAACCGGCCGCCGCCCGCGCGGAGTTCGAGCGGTGTGTGGCCGAGGTCTGCGCCGGCGATGCCTGGTTGCGGGACCACCCGGTGCAGGTCACCTGGCCGGGTGGGCAGTTTGCGAGCGGACGGCTGGCGGACGGGCATCCGCTGCGGGAGGTCGTGGCGGATGCCGTGGCCGATGTGCGGGGTGGTGCGCGGCCGCGGGAGCGGGGGGCACCGTACGGGAGCGACCTGCGGTTGTACGCCGGGGCGGGGATACCGACCTTGCAGTACGGGCCGGGGGATGTGCGGGTCGCCCACAGCGCGCAGGAGTGCGTGTCGTTGCGTGAAGTGGTCGAGGTGGCAAGGGCGTTGGCGGTCACGGTGATGCGGACCGTCGGGGTGAGGTGAGCCGGGCCGGGACGGTTCACCGCTTGCCCCGCAGGGCTCGTACGACGTCGGCGACGCCGCCCAGGATCGACGCGCGGTCCTTCGAGTCGGCTCCGCCGAGCGCGGACCGGACGATCAGGACCGCGGCGAAGGCCACGATCAGGAGGGTGAGGACGCCGCAGAGGGCGGCGAGGAGGAGGGGGTCCATCGGGGGTCCTTTCGGCGTACGGGGCGACGCCGACGACCATGCCCGAGGTGCCCCGGCCCAGGGCCGGACGGATCTGCCCGTTTGCGGGTGATGTCGCAGGTCAAAGCAGTAGTGTGCGACTTCGCGAGTCGTACGAGTCGTACGAGTCGGGTGCTGGGTCGGTCCGAGCGGTGAGCACGGAGGGGGACGAGCGCGATGGTGGAACCGCTGCGGTACGAGGAGCATCTGAAGAGGCTGCTCACGGCAGCCGGAGAACCCACCTCGAACAGGCTGAGCCGGGAGATCGAGAAGAAGCACGGGCTGAGTGTTGCTCCCCAGACGATCGACGACTGGCGCGCGTGCAGGTTCTTCCCCCGTGATACGGGGAAACGGCATGCGTTCCTGGCCACGTTGGAGTCCCTGGCACGGGCGCGGAGCCGGGACCGGCTGCACTTCCCCGGGCCCGACGACTGGAACCGCCTTCTGGAGGAGGCGCGGAAGCGTCGCACAAGCCGAGCCGGGGACGACGCTCGAACCGTGTCGCCGCCACCCGTCCCTACCGCCTCCCGGCAGGACTGGCTCAGCGCCGTGGAGCAGTCGGAGGCCTGGAAGCTCGTCGTACGGGGGGCGGAGGACCGAGCCGGCGCACTCAAGGAGCAGACCGGCCAGATCGCGGGCCGACTCGCGGAACTGTACGACGAGAAGCGGAACTTATGCGCCGAGGACCCCTGGTACGACCCCGATCTGGCCCGGCGCACCACCCGTTGGGTCAACTACCGGCTGGCGGACATCAACTCCCGTCTGGGAACACGGACCTTGGCGGCGGCCGAGGCATCCCTGATCTCGCTTCTCCCGTTCCTGTATCAGGTACGAAACGCCTGGACGGTAGCCGCGCTCCGCCACGTCGATCCGACGAACCTGGACGAGCGGATGCGGGGCGGTCCGGAGCGTGAGAGCTACAACCGCCTGCTGCGCAACCACAAGCGGCTCCTCCGCCAGGCGCGACGCGGAGGCGAACTGCCGGACCGGCGTGACGGGCGCTCGGAGGTCGGTTGGTGGCTGTTCCACCAGTGGGTGAAGCAGCAGGTGGGACGGCCTGGACAGCTCGATGACATGCTGGACGCCCTGGACCTGGGCGCGACCGAGATGGGCACGGTGCTGGACCAGCCGTTGCTGTCCAGGCTGCTCTCCTGCGCGCACGTCGGACCGCGCAAGCTGTTCGCCGGAAGGCCGGAAGGACTGCTGCAGGAGACCCCGTTCGCCGTGGACTTCGACGGACGTGACGCGCAGCTGGTCCGGGAACCTCTGGTGGGTCCCCTGTTCGCGATCGCGCACGCCATGGCGATCGAGGTGACGGACCTGCCGTCGGCCGTCGTCAAGCACGTCGGCATTCCGGAACCGCTCGACCCGAAGCAGCTGCTGAGGAGGCTGAACAAGGCCAAATGGAACCCGGTCGGCGACACCCTGGCCCTGAACGCCGACTGTGATCACCCCGCCGCCGTGGCCGCGCTGACCGAACACGCCCGGCATCTGGACGCCCTGCTGCGCGAGGCGCGCCGCACGAGGCCGACCGAGGAGATCGGCGCTCTGCCCGTGTACGCGCACGCCGACGGGGTGCGCGAGGTGGACGAAGAGGGAGCGCCCAGGCAGGCCGGTGAGGTGATCCGGTTCCGGCTGGACGAGGAGCGGATCCAGGAACTCCTCATGGGGGAGAACCTCTACCGCGACCGCAGTCTGGCCATCCGGGAGCTGTACCAGAACGCGCTGGACGCCTGCCGGTACCGCCGTGCGTTCCAGCTCAAGCAGGACGGACGGGACACGTTCCAGGGCGAGATCACGTTCCGGCAGGGGTACGACCCGGACGAGCACCGGTACTACCTCGAATGCGAGGACAACGGCATCGGCATGGACGAGATCGTGCTGGCCGACGTCTTCTCCCGGGCCGGGGTCCGGTTCCGCGATCATTCCCGCTTCCAGGAGCAGGCACGGCGCTGGGAGGGCGACGGGATCACCGTCCACCCCAACAGCAGGTTCGGCATCGGCGTGCTCAGCTATTTCATGCTCGCGGACGAGATCCGCGTCACGACCTGTCCGTTGAACGCGGGTGAGGCACGGCCGGAGCAGCTGACGGTGCTGATCACCGGGCCGGGGCACTACTTCCGGGTCCGACGCACCGGGGAGCCGGGGAAGGTGGGCACCACGGTCCGCCTGTACCTGCGGGACGGCGACCGGGCGCCCTCCTGCGTGCGGGAGCTGCGTCGGCTGCTGGGCATCGCGGATTTCGAGACGAAGGCGGCCATGCGCGGGTCCGAGGATTCGGCGACGTGGCGGCCCGGTGTGCTCCGGGCGCGCGAGGCCACGGGGGGCCGGTCCGACGGCTTCGTCGCCCACGGGCGCACGGTCTCCTGGCCCGAGGGCGGCCGGCGCGTCGACGGTCAGGTGGTCTGGTGCGAGCACGGGGGCGGTCTCCTCGCCGACGGCATCTTCATCGAGCCCCGGGTGCGGCGTGGGGTGCTGGCCGGGCCGGGGGAGCCCGGTCGGCTGTGGGGAGTCGTGGTGAACCTGACGGGGGAGAGCCGGCCCAAGGACCTGTCGGTGGACCGTACGCAGATCCTGGACCCGGATGTGGGCATGGTGGTCGAGCAGTTGATCACGGCTGCCCTGCCGGCTCTGTTCGCCGCCGGTCCGCCCCTGCTGACGGGTGAGTGGCTGGCCGAGGTGGCCCGGCACAGCCCCCGGCTCGCGGACATCGTGACGAAGGCAGCAGGAGAGGCCGGCGTGGTCCTGGAATTGCACGGGCATCCTGCGCCGGTGGCGACGGTGGGGTTCTTTCCGCCCGACGTCACCCTGGTCCACGAGGCCGACAGGGGCGAGCAGTGGTCGCCTGCCGCCTACGTCGCCGGCCTGAACACGGACGACGCCACGTTGCTGTGGCGGCTGCTCGCTCACCGTCCGAACGCCGAACTGACGGCACTCGCCGGCGTCGTTCCGGAGTTGTCCCTGGTCCGGGCGGTGCTGCCGGCGAGACCGTCGGACGTACTGATGCGTTCCACGGACTCCGGGAGGACCTCCTCACGGGATTGGATCGATCCTGCGGAGGACGGGGAGCCCGTACGTCCGGGACACGTTCTCTCGGTAGCCGGCGCCTGCGGGGTGTCGTACGACGAGGCCTTGGCCCGCATGGACCGGCTTCGCCTGCCCGTTCCGGCGCGACCCGACGGCCCGGCGGTCGCCGTCGACGCCACCATGGTCGCGTTGCTGGACCGGGATCTTCGCGGAGTCGACGAGAGCTTCAGCGGACACCGCTGGCTCCGCGTCGCACCCCTGTTGCCGCCGGGGCACTTCGTCAAGGCGCACCTGATGCTGAACGTCGGTGTCGACGAGGCGGCAGGCCGCATGAAGGAGTTGGGCTTCTCCACGGCCGAGACGGAGATACGGACGGAATCGCCCGAGGACTGGGTGGTGCGCCTGCTCAGCGACAGCCTGGACGGCTCGCCTCCCTGGCTCACCCCCTCCGAACCGGTCCCCGCGGGACAGGTGCTGTGGGCCATGCGTGAGCTGGACCGTTCCCTGGAGGAGGTCGTCGGGCGACTGAGGGACTACGGGCTGCGCCCCGAGACGGGATCACTGGACGAGCGGTCGGCACGGGAGCTGCTGCGGCTGAGCGACGAGTGGGGCTGGCCGGACTCGGTGATGTGGCGCCTCGACGTCAGGGTGGACGTACCTCCCGGCTTCCTTGCCCTTGCATCCCTCCGATCGGGCGTTCCGCTGCACGACATCGCACGCCGTGTGGAAGAGCTGGGCTTCTCCACCGGCAGCCTGCCCGAGCAAGTCGCGGACACGGACGTGGTGTTCCTGGGCCTCCGCGAGCATGTCCCGTACACGCACGAGGCCGGAGCCGAAGTTTCCCTGGTGGCGCTGGTCGACCGTGCGGCGGACAGCGGGCTGCCGCCGAAGGCGGTGGCCGAACGGATGCGCGCATACGGGTTGAAGCCGCAGGACACAGGTCTTCCCGACCGTTTGGGGCCGGACGACCGGGAGATCCTCGGGGCGGTCTACAGCGCCCTGCCGTCGGGCGCAGATGATCTGACCGCCCTGACGATCCCCATGCTCGCGACGCTTGAGGCGGCCGAACGCACGCGGGTGTCCCCGCAGGCCGTCATCGACTGCCTGCACCGCTACGGCGTGCGCACCGCGCATGCCACCGCACCGGCGAGTCCGAGCAGGTACGACAGCGAGCTGGTCAGTCTCAGGACGAACGGCGCCTATCTCGACTGGAGCCGACCGGTGCCGCTGTTCCACCTGGTCACCGCCCCGCCCGCGCTCCTGATGTCGCAGGAGGATGTCATCGGCCGCCTGGTCGAGTTCGGGCTGGAGGTTCCCGCGCACGCACTCGAGGGCCTGGACGAGACCGATCTGAGCCTGTGCCGGGACGTCTTCGGGCAGCAACGTACGGAACTGCCGCTCGCGCTGGGCGACCCGATCGAGGACTTCCTGGCCATCGCCCGCCATGCCGCGCTGCCGCTCGAAGACCTCCTCCCCCGCCTCACCCGTCTCGACGTGGATCTCCCCCGAGTGGCCGAAGCAGTGCGGGCCGCCCTCCCCTACGTCCCCGGCCTCGTCATGGCCTCCGAGGGCGAGGACGACCAGGCCGCTACGACCGACGACTCAGCCCCGGCAACGTGAGAAACCCCTCCGCCCGGGCGCTCGCCAGCCCGATCCTCGGGATGTCGCTGCTCTTCGCGAAGAGCAGGAAGCGTGGCTCCCAGACCGGGCGGTACTTGGCGTTGGCGCGGTAGAGGGACTCGATCTGCCACCAGCGTGAGAAGAAGGTGAGGATCGAGCGCCACAGGCGCAGGACCGGGCCGGCGCCGAGGCGGGAGCCGCGTTCGAAGACCGAGCGGAACATGGCGAAGTTCAGGGACACCCGGCGGACGTCCAGTTCGCCGGCCCGCAGCAGGAGTTCCACGACCATGTACTCCATCAGGCCGTTCTCGCAGGCGCGGTCGCGGCGCATCAGGTCCAGGGAGAGGCCGTGCTCGCCCCAGGGGACGAAGCTGAGGAGGGCCCGGGGGACGTCGTCGGCGTCCCGGCACTCCAGCATCACGCAGCGGCCGTCGCCGGGGTCGCCGAGGCGGCCGAGGGCCATGGAGAAGCCGCGCTCGGTGGCGCCGTCGCGCCAGTGGTCGGCGCGGTCGACGAGGTGGGCCATCTCCTCGTCGGGGATGTCCTCGTGGCGGCGGATGCGGACCGTGTAGCCGGCCCGGCGGACGCGGTTGTGGGCCTGGCGGACCACGCGCATGGCGCGGCCTTCGAGGGTGAAGTCGGCGAGGTCGACGATCGCCTCGTCCCCGAGTTCGAGGGCGTCCAGGCCGTGGCGGGCGTAGATCGTGCCCGCCTCCTCGCTCGCGCCCATCACGGCCGGGGTCCAGGCGTGGCGGCGGGCCTCGGCCAGCCAGGCGTCGATGGCGCCGGGCCAGGCCTCGGGGTCGCCGATGGGGTCGCCGGAGGCCAGGCTGACGCCGCCGACGACGCGGTAGGTGACGGCCGCCTTGCCGCTGGGGGAGAACATGACGGCCTTGTCGCGGCGCAGGGCGAAGTAGCCGAGGGAGTCGCGTTCGCCGTGCCTGGCGAGGAGGCAGTGGAGCTTCTGCTCGTCCTCCTCGGCCAGCAGGCAGGCGCCGCGCGGGGCGCGGAAGCAGGCGTAGAGGACCAGGAGGAAGGTCGCCGCGATCAGGCTGTTGATGATCACGTCCGCCCAGCGGGGCGCGTCGACGGCGGCGACACGGTCGGCGAGCGGGCCGACGCTGATGCCGCGCAGCAGGGTGTAGGCGATCTCGTCCTTGAGGGTGGCGCCGGGGAGCTTGTTGGTCGCGTGCACCAGAAGGGTGCCGAGGGCGCCGCTGACCAGTGCGCCGCCCGTGCCGACGGCGAGGGCGAGACGCGGGTTGGAGCGGTCGCCGATCGCCTCGAACTCGCGCCGGCCGAGCAGCAGGGCGGCCACGAACAGGCCGGTCAGGGCGGCGGAGAGCCAGTTGAAGAGGTGCTCGCGGTAGGGGTCGCGGGTGAGGGCGAGGAGGTAGAGGCAGAAGAGCGGGCCGGCCAGGAGGAGATTGAAGACCCAGGCGGCGCGTTTGCGGCGGCGCATCACGACCGCGAGGAAGAGGGCGAGGGCCGCCGAGACCAGGCCGGCGGTGGCCAGGTACGGCGTGAAGAACGCGCCCGCGTTGTGCTCGTGCACCTCCTCGCGGAACGGCAGCGAGACGACCGCGGCGATGTTGAGCACAGCCTGCAGGCGCAGGTACCAGACGGTGGCCGCCGCCGCCCGCTTCCGCAGCCGGTCGTCGCCGGCGGGCAGGAAGGGGATGCGGGGGCGGGGGCGCGGGTTGCGCTGAGCGGGAACCTGTGGGGAGATCAGGGTCGACTGTCGTGCGGGCATGGTGACGGGCACCTTGGGGGAGGGGGACGGGGCAACGCTGACCCTACAGCTAGTAGGGTGATGCGCATACGGATGTGCACACACCCGGTGCACAGGTTCTCATCCCGAGCCCTCGGTGCCGCGCCGGGCCGCCGCCAGCGTCCAGGCCAGGTTGCCCACCGCCGCCCCGGCCGCCACCACGGCGACGATCACCCCGCCGGTCGCGAGGCCGTCGCTGAACAGGTGCGGGCGCCGGTCGAGGCTGTGCAGGCCGAATCCGCACAGCTCGTACACGCCGACGGCGGCGACGACGAGGCTGACGACCAGCACGGTCAGCGTCGGGGCGAGGCCGCGCACACCGTCCTCCGCCGATGGGCTCGGCTCCATTTCAGTGTCCTGCATGGTGTCCCCCGATGAACAGATGTGTGGCCGTTGGCGGTTGGGAACCTACATTACGTAGGGTCGGGTTAGGGTCGGTGCCGTGCGGATCTACATCAGCGTGGACATGGAAGGCATCACCGGACTCGTCGACGCCGACGACGTCCAGCCCGGCGGGCGGGACTACGAGCGGGGCCGCTCCATGATGGCCGAGGACGTGAACGCGGCCGTACGAGGCGCGCTGGCGGCCGGCGCCACGGACATCCTGGTGAACGACGCCCACGGCCCGATGCGCAACCTGCTGCCCGAGGCACTGCACCCGGCCGCCCGCCTGGTGCGCGGCAAGCCGAAGCAGATGGGCATGCTGGAGGGGCTCACCGCCGGGTACGACGCGGCACTGTGCGTCGGCTACCACTCCCGGGCCGGCGCCCTGGGCGTGCTCAGCCACAGCTTCATGGGCCACGAGATCGAGGACATCTGGCTGGACGGCCGCCCCGTCGGGGAGATCGGCCTCGCCCACGCCACCGCGGCGGCCCTGGGCGTCCCCGTGATGGCCCTCACGGGTGACGACGCCGCGTGCACGGAGATGACGGCATGGGACGCGTCGGTCGTCACCGTCCCCGTGAAGTACGCCCACGACCGGTTCGCGGCCAGGCTGCGTCCGGCGGACGAGGCGCGCGAGGCCATCGAGGAAGGGGTCGCGCGGGCGCTCGCCCAGGCGCCGGTGCGCCCGGCGGCCGCCGAGGCGACCCTCGCCGTGCGCTGGCAGTCCGCCTCGGTCGCGTCGACGCTGCTCGGCATCCCCGGGGTCACCGCCGACGACAGCCGGACGGTCCGGGCGAGCGGCGATCTTCCGTTCCTGTACCGGCTGTTCGGGGTGTGGATGCGGGTGGCGGCCTCGCTCACCAACCAGCCGCCGTACTGCTAGCCGCACCGCTCAGCCGAAGCGGCCCGCCACGTAGTCCGCCGTCCGCTGGTCCTCGGGAGCGTTGAACATCTGCTCGGTCAGGCCGTGCTCGACGATCCCGCCGGGAGTGCCCTGCTCGGCGAGGAAGAAGGCGCACTGGTCGGAGACGCGGGCCGCCTGCTGCATGTTGTGGGTGACGATCACGACCGTCACCTCACCCACGAGTTCGTGGATGGTCTCCTCGACCCGGCGGGTGGAGGTCGGGTCGAGCGCCGAGCACGGCTCGTCCATGAGCAGGACGCGGGGGCGTACGGCCAGCGCGCGGGCGATGCACAGGCGCTGCTGCTGGCCGCCGGAGAGCGCGCCGCCGGGCTGCCGGAGCCGGTCCCGGACCTCCTTCCACAGACCTGCCCGGGTCAGCGACTCCTCCACCAGCTCGTCCTTCTCGCGCCGGCCCACCCGCGTGCCCGTCAGCTTCAGGCCCGCCACCACGTTGTCGTAGATCGACATCGCGGGGAACGGGTTGGGCTTCTGGAAGACCATGCCGATCCGGCGGCGGGCGTCGGTCAGCCGGCGCTCGGGGGCGTAGATGTCCTCGCCCTCGAAGAGCACCTCGCCGCCGAAGGCCGCGCTCGGGATCAGCTCGTGCATGCGGTTGAGGGTGCGCAGGAAGGTCGACTTGCCGCAGCCGGACGGGCCGATCAGGGCGGTCACCCGGCCCGCGGGCATGGTCAGCGAGACCCGGCTGAGCACCTGGTGGCTGCCGAACCAGGCCGAGACCGAGCGGGCCTCCAGGGTGGCGGGCGCGGCGAAGGAGGCTGCGGCCGTGACGGGCAGGACGGCGGTGTCGGCGGTGTCGGTCGTCATGGTGGGCACCTCGGGTCGGAAGGAGTTACAGCAGGTTCGGGAGCAGTTCGGTGGTGCGCGTGGCGACCTGGAGGCCCAGCACCGCGACGACGGGCGCGAAGACGATCCACGTCTGATGGCGGCCCCAGCGGTGCCACGCCCACACCGCGGCGACCGCGGACAGGAGCAGCGCCTGCAGCCACATCACCAGCGGCCACGGCAGCCCGGAGGGGCGCGCCAACGGCTCCTCGGAACCGGGCAGCGTGCCGGAGCGGATCACGGCGGGCGGGGTCTGGAAGGCGGCGGAGACCAGGTCGGCGTCGACGCGCAGGATGCCGCCCGGCATGAAGTGCGGGCCGGTCGCGGTGATCAGCACCAGCCGGCCCTTGCCCGTGGCCAGGGCGGTGGGCGCCGGGTCGCCGGCCCGCCGTACACCGGTGACCTGGTACCGGGCCTTGCCCTGACCGGTGGTCACGGTGAACGTGTCGCCCGCGGCGAGGTCGGCCAGCTGCCCGAACGGGCCGCCGTACGCGGCCGCCCGGCCCATCAGCACGCTGGTCCCGGCCTGCCCGGGCAGGGGGGTGTCCCGGCGGTGACCGGGTCCGTCCGTCAGGACGGCGGAGTCGGTGCCCTCCAGCACCACCTGGCTCAGACCGAGCTCCGGTACGTCGATGAGCGCGACCGGGGTGCCCGGCGCGATCAGTTTGCCCTGCTGGTCGGTCTGGGACACCGGAGCGGTGCCCAGGGCGAGCTGCTCGCGCAGCTCGTCGAACGCGGCGTGCTGTGCGCTGTGCTGCTGGACGCCGCTGACCAGCAGCAGCTGGACGGTGATGCCGAGCAGCAGGGCGGCGAGGCTGAGCAGGCCGCCGCGGGCCAGGTGGCGGACGGCGGTGACGCCGCGGACGCGGCTGCGCGGTGCGGCCGGTGCGAGCGTGGTCGGTACGGCGACGGTCACGGCGGCCCGCCTCCTTCAGTGGTCGTAGGGGGCTGCCGGGGAGACGGGGCCGGTCTCCCCGGCAGCCGGGTGGGTCAGGTGGACTTGACGGTGAAGTTCGGGCCGCTCTTCGAGTTCACCGTCGAGGAGCCCGCGTAGAAGGCGTGCAGCGTGTGCTTGCCGCGGCTCAGCTTCGGCAGGGTGATGGTCACCTTGCCGCCGCTCAGCGTGCCGGTGGCGAGCACCTTGGAGCCCTCGTAGACGCGCACGGTGCCGCCCGGGGTGGTGCCGGCCGCGGTGACCTTCACCGTGACCTTGGCCCTGGCGGTGTGGCTGATGGAGGAGGGCGCGGTGGAGCTGACGGACGCCGTCGCCTTGGTGATCTTCAGGGTGGTCGTCGTCGAGGACGCGTTGAGCTTGGAGGTGCCCGCGTAGGAGACGGACAGCGTGTGTGTGGCGACCTTGAGGTGGTTCGACAGGCCGATGGTGACCTTGCCGGAGCCGTCCACGGTGCCGGTGCCGAGGACGGTGGAGCCCTCCTTCACCGTGACCTTGCCGGTGGGGGCCACGCCGTGCGAGCCCTTGACGGTGACGAGGACCTTCGGGGTCCTGCCGTACGCGGTGGTCGCGGCGGTCGCCGTGGTGGTGCTCGCGAACCTGACCGAGCCGCTCCACGTGGCGGCCGCGCCCTGGCCGTTGAGGTTGGCGCCGGCGACCGAGGCGGTGTAGCTGCCGGTGGCCAGGCCCGAGAAGGTGTACGAGGTGCTGCTCGCCGGAACGTCCTTGACGGCCACGACGGCGCCGTCCGAGCCGGTCAGCGTGACCCGGTAGTCGGTGAGCGGCAGACCGGTGGGCGCCGGGGCGGTCCAGGACAGCTTCAGGCTCGCGTCGCCCGGCGTGGCCTTCAGCCCGGTCGGCGCGGAGGGCGTCGAGGTGTCGATGCCCGACTCCTCCAGGCCGCCCAGCTTGGCGTGCTTGGCCACGCTGATCGAGCCGTTGTACGGCTCGTTCACGAAGCCGAAGGAGGCGATGACACCCTCGGCGGCGTCCGAGGCCAGCGCGGCGCTGTGGCTGCCGGTGGTCACGAAGACGTCGTAGAGGTCCTTGTCGAAGAAGATGCTGCGCGGGTCGATCGCCCGGGACGGCACGACGTTGTAGACGTCACGGCCGAAGGTGGCGTTCTCGTAGTAGGCGTTGACCGGGGCGAGCTTGCCGTTGACCGTCGTCACCGGGCTGGTGGCGCCGGAGTCGCCGGGCAGCTGCACGGCCGCGAGGTGGGCGCCGGCCGCCGCCGCGTCCTTGCTGTAGTCGGGGGCGACGTCGTTGTTCTGGGCGATCCAGCTGCCCACGGAGAACGGCACCAGCGCGCCGTCCTCGGCCAGCGCGCCGTCGGCCTGGTTCTCCTGGACCGTCGGGATGTTCGGGGAGATCGTGGCGTCGGTCAGGCCGATCGCCGACAGGAAGAACTTGCGGGTGCCCGAGCCGCTCTGCGGGATCTTCGGGTGCACGGTCTGGCCGCCCACCGAGGTGAGCGAGCCGGAGTAGATGTCGTGCAGCTGGTCCACGGTCAGGCTGCCCAGCGCCGAGCCCTTCGCCGCGACGCCGACCGCGTCCCGGGCGAACGGGATGTAGGTGAACGCGGTGCCGGAGGTGGACGGTCCGCTGGAGGAGCGGGCGAAGTCGATCTGGCCCTTGACGGAGACGCCGGAGGAGTCCGGGTACTTGTCGCCGGTCAGCGACTGGCTCAGGGCCAGACGGCCCTTGCCGGAGCCGTTGGGGCGCAGGAAGGACGGGCCGCCCGAGCGGGTGGTGATGTGCGAGGTGGTGGAGCCGGTGCCGGGCTCGATCGCGTCGTAGGAGGCGATGCCCGCACCGGTCGCCGACTTCACGGCTGTCCCGGTGTAGCTCTTGCCGTTGACGGTGTCACCGGCCAGGGCGTTGAGCACGTCCTGCGTGGTGTCGGAGCCCACGCCGACCAGCTGGCGGAAGGTTCCGGCGGGGGTGGGGTCGGCGTATGCGGGGCTCGCCAGAGCCAGGCCGCCGGCCACCACGGCGGCCGCGACGAGCGCCGCCGTAGAGCGCGTTCTGCGCATCGAGAGTCTCCTGAGAGTAGTGCGTGGGTGCGGGAGAAGGGATCTGGCAGGGTGGTACGGGCCGTCCGCCCCGACTGCCTTTCGGGGCGGGCGGCCGTCTGTGGGGGGCGCCCCGTGCGGGCGCCCCGGTCTCAGGGCAGCCGCCTGCGCAGCCGCTCCGGGAGAGTGAAGGCCGGGACGACCGTCACCGTGCGGCCGCCGGGCAGCGGCATCCGAAGGGGCAGCCGCAACCGGCCGCCGCCCGCGAAGGGCGCGCCGACGCCGGCGAAGGCGCCGAGCGCGGCACCGACCGGCACGGCGTAGCGCAGCGGGTTGGCCGGGTCGCCGGGCGTGTTCCCGGCGGCCGTGGTCGCCACGGCCTTGCCGCCGTCGTACGAGGGCCGGGCGCTGGGCGAGGCGCTGCTGCCGCCGTCCGGGCCCGTGCCGCCGCCGCCCGACGCGCCGCCGGAGCCGGTGCCGCCCGACCCGTCGCCGGTGCCGCCGGAGGTCCCGCCGCCGCCGGTGCCGCCCGAGCCCGGGTCACCGTCGGTGGAGGGCGACGCCTTGTAGTGCAGGAGCGCGTCGGCTGCCTGCAGCGCGCGCTTGCGCAGGGTGCGGGAGAGCGGGGCGTATCCCTCGGGCAGCCGGCCCGGGTCGGCGCCGCTGACCTGACCGGCGCCCGCCGCGTAGCGCAGCAGCGCCGCGTAGTCCGCGCGGGCGTCCGCCTTCAGCGAGCCCGGCCGCACGGCCGCGTACACCAGCTGGGCCAGCGGGTAGGCGCCCTTCGCCTTGGCGTTCGCCGGGGTGATCTCGGCGACGTCCTTGCCGGAGGCGCTCTTGGCCGCCTCGGCCAGGGCGGTGCCGGTGGGGGCGACGAACTTGCCCGCCGCGTTGCGCAGCTCGGCCGTCTGCAGGCCGTACCGGGCGGCGGAAGCCGCGTCGGTGACGGTGACGACGAACCGGGAGCCGACCGTCTGCGGGCCGGGGCTGCGGTACGCGGGCGGGTTGGACAGCGGGTCCCAGGTCGACTTCCACAGGGTGTCGGCGCGCCGGGTGTGCAGGGCGCCGGCGTGCAGGTCGTCGACGTACGGGTGGAAGTCGGTCATGCACTGCCGGGCGTCCTTGGGGGCGTCCGTGCCCGGCGGGACCGTGCACCAGGGGTCGCTCTTCGGGTAGTCGTCGACGTGCGACGGGTCGAAGGCGAGCCCGGAGGGGTTCAGGTCCGCGTTGGTGCTGTAGTACGGGTTGACCCGCATCCCCCAGTCGTCGGAGACACCGGAGAGGAACTGCCGGGCCTCCTTGTCCGACAGGATCCACTGCCACACCGCGCGGGCGCTGTCGCTGTGCCCGAGCGAGGTGAGCAGGTCGGTGTCGGTGGCCGGGGTCTCGGCGACCGAGAGATGCGCGAACTCGGGGTTCAGGGCGATGAACTCGGGGTCGCTCGCCAGACCGGCCGGGTTGTTCTTCGCCCAGCCGTAGCCCGGGGCCGCCTTGTCGCCGAGCACCGAACCCCAGGTGGAGTTGCGGTACGACTCGGTGAGCAGCTTGGTGACCAGCCGGGGCGTCAGCTTGATCGACTCGACCTTGGTGCCCGCGCGCCTCCTGACGTCCTCGGGCGCTCCGGCCTTGGGTCTGCGTTCGATCGTGAAGCCGATGACCGCTCCGGACAGGGCCACGGGCGCGTACGTCGTCGTACCGGAGGGCGCCGAGGTGCCGTCGTCGGCGCCCAGGGCGCGGGTGGTGAAGCCGAGGCCGAAGGTGTCGTCGGTGCCCAGCCGGCTGCGGGTGTCGGGCTCGCCGAGTTCCGTGTAGCCGTACACCTTGCCGGACGGGCACAGGGCCGCCTGCCAGCTGGTCACGGCGTCGGCGACCAGCTCGCTGCCGGTGGTGGGGCGCTCGTCGTTGCCCAGCGGGCAGTTGCTGCCCACCTGGTTGAAGTGCAGCGGGATCGCGATGCGGTTCTGCCAGTTGGTCGAGGAGACCGGGGAGCCCGCGTTGACCTGGCTGTGGTCCGCGTACGGCTTTCCGTCGAGGTCGAGGTGGCCCTGCGGGACGATCACCAGCCAGCAGGAGCGGGGTGCGGTCACGCCGTTCTGGGTGACCGGGGAGCCGCAGCCCAGGTGCGGGGCCTCGTTGGCGGTCTGCACCTCGAAGTACTCCTGGCCGGAGCCGCCGGCGCCGGTGCGGGCGAAGTCCACCTCGTTGGTGGTGTTGTGGTTGAAGAACCGGTTGTTCTGGGTGTCGGTGGTGACCGTCTCGCCGGTGACGGACTTGAACGGCACCTCGCCCGGGACGCCGGGGGGCTGGGCGGCCCCGTAGCGGTTGTCCTGGCCGTAGTTGGTGGGGTCGGCGCTGTAGAAGACCTGGCGGGTGTCGTCCAGCTGGTTGCCGGGCCAGTTGCCCCGGTCGGTGGTCGGGGAGGCGCCGTACTGGCACTGGGTGCGGGGCGGTCCCGGGTTGTCCGGGACGCTGTGGTCGTCCTCGCCCCAGCACTGCATGATCTGCACGAAGTCGGTGTTGAACCAGGTGCCCGCGAAGGTGGTCGGGGTGCCGCCGCTCCAGGAGACCTTGACGGCCTGGCTGGTGAGGTGGCTCGTCTGGTCGACGGTGAACTTCATGCCCTTGAACTCGCCCCGCCCGGAGACGGTGACCGCCGAACTCACGGGGGCGGCGGTCGCGGAGGGGGCCGCCTGGGCGACCGCGAGGCCCGCGAGGGCGCCCACGGTGGCGCCGGCGAGCAGGCGGATCAGGGCGCCGCGGATGCGGCCGTGCGGTCTGCCGGGTCTGCCGGTCATCGCTGCCCACCGTCCTTGGAGCCGTCCTGCGAGCGCGCGCCGACCAGGCGCGAGACGACCGAGGGCAGCAGGAGCAGCCCGAGCACCAGGAACGCGGCGAGCAGCATCAGCGTCTGCGTCGCGGTCCAGCCGTGGCCCGCGGCGACGGCGACCGGCTGGGCGAGGGCCACGGTGTTGTCGGTACCCGTGCCGGTGCCGCCCGTGGCGCCGCCGGAGCTGCCGCCGCCCGGAGCGAGGGTCTGGCCGGTGTCCGGGTCGACCGACGGGCCGCCGCTGCCGCCGGCGGCCGCCGTACCGGTTCCGCCGGCCGCGGAGGCCCCGCCGCTCGTCGTGCCGCCCGCCGCGGCTGCGCCGCCGGAACCTCCGTTGCCGTTGCCGGACTTGGCGCCGCCGCTGCCCGTGGTGCACGGCGGGGCGCCCTTCTTGTCGCAGGGCTTCGGGTAGGGCGCGGTGTCGGCGAGCCGGTTGTGGCCGTCCGGGGTGAACGTCGGGTTGTTGCAGCGCTTGATGTTGATGTTCTGCGCCTGCACGCCCGGAATCCGGCGGATCTGCTCGAAGCCCGCCCGGACCAGGTTGATCGGCAGCGGCGAGTAGCCGAGCTTGGGCGCCTGCTGCTGGCCCTGGCACATGAAGTAGTACGAGAACGCGCCCAGCGTCCTGCCCTTGACCTGGCTGAAGGTGCCCCGCACCTTCAGCGGCAGGATCATGTACGAGTAGCTGGACAGCGGGTAGTTGCGCCGGTCGGAGTCGTTGTAGACGCCGTCGAGCTGCTGGGAGAGGTAGTCCGGGGAGCGCTTGTTCGTGTTGATCCGCGCCTTGAGCAGCGAGACCGCCACGTTCTGCGGGGTGGGCTCGGTGTAGTAGCCCGCGTGGTTGAGGACCTTGGCGACCGGATAGTGCGCGTTGAGCGCGTAGGAGTAGTTGACGTAACCGATCCCGCCCTCGCCGTAGTTCTGGGCGACGTACCCGGCCACGCCGAGGTCGCCGGACTGGGCGATCATCCCGGGGACGGTCGGGTAGATCGAGGTCTGACCGCAGGCGCCGGAGCGGCCGACCTTGCGGCAGTAGGCCTGCCAGAGGGCCTTGTGCTGGTTGGTCATCCACAGCGTGAACTGGGCGGTGGAGCCGGAGCCGTCGGAGCGGACGACCGGGACGACCGTGCGGTGGGGCAGCTGGAGTCCGGGGTTGTCGGCCCGGATCGCCGGGTCGTCCCAGGTCTTGATGACCCCGGTGAAGATCTTCGTGACGACGTCGCCGGACAGGCGCAGGTTGGTGACCCGCTTGCCGTTGACGGTCAGGTGGTACATGAAGACGGTGCCGCCGGCGACGATCGGCATGTAGGCGTACGAGCCCTGCGCGGGCCGTTCGGCCGCGGAGCCGTCGGTGGGGTGGGTCTGGAACGGGATGTCGGAGACGGCGAAGTCGACCGTTCCGCTGAGGAACTGGCGGCGGCCGTCGGAGGAGCCGGTGCCGGCGTAGCTGATGCGCATGCCGTACTGGTTGACGGCGCGGCGCCATTCGTCGACGGCGTTCTCGGCCCAGGTGGAGCCGGCGCCGGAGATGGGGGTGTAGCTGTCTGCCGACGCGGGCGTGGCTGTGGTGAGGATGCCTATGAGTGCGGCCAGGATGCCCAGCCGGCGTAGGGCTCTGGTGAGGTGGCTGAGCATCAGTCGTCGCCTTCGTTGTCGGGTGCGGGTGCTTCGTGGCTGGTCGCGCAGTTCCCCGCGCCCTCGGGGGAGTTGCTCTCGCCGGTCTCGAAAAGCCGGAGGCCCGGTGCGTGCAGTTCGGCGTATCTCCGCACATCTCGGCGGGACGCCCTCGCCGCTCTCCGCGCCTGGCGCTTGCTCTGGTGGCCGGGGCCGCGGCCACCGATGAAGCGGGCGATCGCGAAGAGGACCAGGACCAGGGCCATCAGCACCGCCGCCGCGCCGAAACCGCGGGCGATCATCGTCGGCTGGGGCGACTTGACGAAGTTGAAGACGGCGAGGGGGAGGGAGACCATCGGGCCTTCGGTGGGGTCGGCGTTCAGCGAGGCCGTGAACCCGGCGGTGAGCAGCACGGGTGACGTCTCGCCGATGCCGCGTGCGGTGCCGAGGATCACCGCCGTGGCCAGGCCGGAGCGCGCGGTGGGCAGGACCACGTGCCACACCGTGCGCCAGCGGGGCGCACCGAGCGCCTCCGCCGCCTCCGTGAGTGTGCCCGGCACCAGTCGCAGCACCACGTCCGCCGCCCGGATCACGATCGGCAGCATCATCACGCTGATCGCGAAGCCCGCCGCGAGACCCGACTTCTGCATGCCGAGCCCGAGGATCCAGGTGGCGTACACCATCAGGCCGGCCACGATCGACGGGAGCGCGGTCATCGCCTCGACGATGGTGCGCACGAAGCGGGAGAAGCGGCCCGGTATCTGGTTCAGGTACACCGCGCAGGCCAGGCCCAGCGGGACCGTGATCACCAGGGCGATGGTGATCATGGTGAGGGTGCCGAGCATCGCGTGGGCGATGCCGCCGTTGGTGAGCGGGTCGAGCGGGCCCGCGGCCTGCATGTCCTGGGTGAAGAAGTTGCCGTGCGGCAGCGCCTCCCGCCCGCGCCATGCGGTGAAGCCGACGACCAGGGCGAGTGCGACGAACAGCAGCGTGGCCGCGCTCCACAGCACGACCGTCATCACCCGGTCCCGTACCGCCTGCCCGTCCTCCTCGAGGCCGGTGAGCACGCCGTAGACGAGGAGGAAGACGAGGTAGGCCGTGACCGTGAAGCCCAACTCGCCGGAGAACGGCGCGAGCCGGCCGAACAGCAGGACGGCCGTGCACAGTCCGGAGGCGGCGGCACCGGTCAGGGACAGGACGCCGGAGCGGGTGGGGCCGCCGATCCGGCGGGGGAGGTCGGGGGGTTCGGCCTCGGTCCGCGGGGTTGCCGGGGTCTCTTCGACGCCGTTGTCCCGCACGGTGCTGTCTTCCACGACGGTCATCTCAGGCCTCGCTCTGGGCGCCGGACCGGGAGCGGGCCACGATCGACGATGCGGTGAAGTTGACCGCCAGGGTCAGCAGGAACAGGGCCAGGCCCGCCGCCATCAGCGCCGACATGCCGAAGGTGGAGGCGTCGCCGTAGTGCAGGGCGATCAGGGAGGAGACGGAGTTCGTGCCGGTCTGCAGGATGTGCGGCTGGATGGTGAAGACCGGCGAGATGATCAGGTAGACGGCGATGGTCTCGCCGAGCGCCCGCCCGAGCCCCAGCATGGTGCCGCCGATGATCCCGCCCTTGCCGTACGGCAGCACGACCGAGCGGATCATCCCCCAGCGGGTCGCGCCGAGGGCGTAGGCGCCCTCCCGCTCGCCGGCCGGGGCCTGCGCGAACACCTCGCGCATCACCGAGCACTGGATCGGCGCCACCATCAGGGCCACGACGAGCCCGGCGATGAACGTCGAGGCGGTGTACACGCTCTCGGAGGCCAGCGGCTCCCCGGGCTGGGTGCCGTCCACCTTCAGGAGGGGGATCCAGCCGAACCAGTCGGACAGCCAGCGCGACAGCCCGATCAGGTGCTGCTGGAGGAAGAACAGCCCCCACAGCCCGTACACCACCGACGGTACGGCCGCCATCAGGTCGACCATGGTGACGAGCGTGCGGCGCAGCGGGCGCGGTGCAACGTCGGAGATGAACAGCGCGGTGCCCACGGCCAGCGGCACCGAGATGGTCACGGCGACGGCGGCGATGAGCAGCGTCCCGGTGAGGACGGCGGCGATGCCGAACCGGTGGACGTCCGGCTGCCATTCGGCGGTCGTGAGGAAGGCGAACCCTCTGACCCGCAGCGCCTGTCCGGCCCGCAGCAGCAGGAACAGGCCAACGCCTGCCATGACCGCGAGGACGGCGACGCCGGTGGCCGTCAACTGGTACCGAAAGATCCGGTCCCCGAGACCTCGTGCGGCGAACGCCCTTCGGGGCAGCGGCCGTTCAGGTCTTTCAGGATCTTCGGATCTGCTGGGATCCGTTCTGCCGGACCCCTCAACCGCGGACACCACGTACGGCCCCCCATGCGACATGCAGCGACATGTACGGGAACGGCGTCCCCGGCGGGGAGAGTCAATGGCCGGATGCTGTCGCTTCCGGGCGACGTAGACAGCGCGTAAGTGAACGGTCCATGTCAGTTCGGTGGGGGAGGTGTGTGTGCAACGACCATGCTTCTGGCGGGTCAGCCGGCCGTGGGCTGTGCGGCGCGGCGGGCGTAGGCGCGGGCCGCGCGGGCGCGGTCGCCGCAGCGGGTGGAGCACCAGTGGCGGCGGCCGTGCCGGAGCAGGTAGCGGTTGCACGGGGTGGAGCCGCAGGCGGTGAGGCGGTTGGCGTCGGGGCCGGTGAGCAGTTCGGCGGCGTCGGCGGCGAGGGCCGCCAGAGCGTGCTCCAGGATCTGGTTCGTGGGGTGGGAGGCCGCCCGGTACAGGCCGCGCTCCGGGTGCCAGTGCAGCAGGGCGGCCGCGGGGGCGCGGGTGAGCGCGTCGTTCAGGGCGGCCAGGGCGCCGGCGGGGGCGGGATGGCCGTCGACCCGGGAGGCGAGCAGGGAGCGGATCTCCTCGCGCAGCGCCCGCAGCCGGGCCGCGCAGGTCTCCCGGAGTTCCGCATCGGCCGGGGCCAGGCCGTGGGCCACGAGCCAGCGGTTCGCCGCCGGGGGTGTACCGAGCAGGTCGATGAACTGGCCGCCGGGCAGGGCGACGGCGCTGTTGGCGAGGTCGAGGGCGGTGTACTGGTCCGCGCCCGGCGCGGGGGGCGGTGCCTGCTCGTCTCTCACGGTCATGGTCCTCATGGTACGGCTTGCATCCATCCGTGAGAAAGGCTTAGTGTCATTTCACGGATAGACCTTCACCCATCCATGAGAAGATCCCGCGAGGTGCCCCTCATGACTGCTGCCGGCCCGACCCTTGATCCCACGAGCGAGCAGATACCCGTCCGCGTCCTCGGCGGCCCCACCGTCCTCATCGAGTACGGCGGCCTCCGCCTCCTCACCGACCCCACCTTCGACGCCCCCGGCGACTACCCCGCGCCCAGCGGCCGGGTCCTGACCAAGACGGCGCCGCCCCGCCTCGCCCCGGCCGGACTCGGCCCCGTGGACGTCGTCCTGCTCTCCCACGACCAGCACGCCGACAACCTCGACCACTCCGGCCGCGCCCTGCTCGCCGAGGTGCCCCGCACCTTCACCACCCCGAGCGCCGCCGAGCGCCTCGGCGGCACCACCCGGGCCCTCGCCCCCTGGGAGTCCGTCGAACTGCCCCGCCCCGACGGCGGCACCCTCACCGTCACCGCCGCGCCCGGCCTGCACGGCCCCAAGGGCTCCGAGCCGATCGTCGGCGAGGTCACCGGCTTCGTCCTGACCTCCGCCGACCTGCCCACCGTCTACGTCAGCGGTGACAACGCCTCCCTCGACCTGGTCCAGGAGATCGCCGACCGGTACGCCCCCGTCGACACCGCCGTCCTCTTCGCCGGCGCCCCCCGCCTGCCCGTCCTCGACAACGCCCTCCTCGTCCTGGACGGCACCGGAGCCGCCACCGCCGCCGGCCTCCTCGGCGCCCGCCGCGTGGTCCCGGCCCACTGCGACAGCTGGGCCCACTTCACGGAGACGAGGGAGGACGTGGTGGCCGCGTTCGCCGCGGCCGGTCTCGTGGACCGGCTGCAGCTGGACTGAGCGGCTCCTGCGACCCGCCCGGGGCTCCGTTCGGCCCCCGTACCGCGGAATCGGGGCGATTCGGACCTTAGCGTTGCGGATGAGGCGTCAGACGCGACGGGCGCCCGAGTCCGAGAGAAGGCGACGCGCATGATCGACGCACGGCAGCTGACCAAGAGGTACGGGGAGAAGACGGCCGTCGACGGGCTGGACTTCTTCGTGAAACCGGGGACGGTGACCGGATTCCTGGGGCCCAACGGCGCCGGCAAGTCCACCACCATGCGGATGATCGTCGGGCTCGACGCCCCGACGAGCGGCACCGTCACCGTCAACGGCCACGCCTACGCCCGCCACCGGGCACCGTTCCAGGAGGTCGGGGCGCTCCTGGAGGCGAAGTCCGTCCACCCGGGCCGCTCGGCCTACCACCACCTCAGGGCGCTCGCGCTGACCCACGGCATTCCGCGCCGCCGGGTCGACGAGGTCATCGGGCTGGCCGGACTCGGCAGCGTGGCACACCAGCGGGCCGGTGCCTTCTCCCTCGGCATGGGCCAGCGGCTCGGCATCGCGGCGGCGCTGCTCGGCGACCCGCAGACGGTGATGCTGGACGAGCCGGTCAACGGGCTGGACCCGGAGGGCGTGCTGTGGATCCGCACCCTGCTGACCTCGCTCGCCGCGGAGGGCCGGACGGTGTTCGTCTCCTCCCACCTGATGAGCGAGGTCGCGCTGGTGGCGGACCACCTGATCGTCGTGGGACGGGGGCGGCTGCTGGCCGACACCACCGTCGGCGACCTCGTCCGCGAGGCGGGCGGCGACACGGTGAAGGTGGCGACCCAGGCCCCGGCACGGCTGCGGGACGTGCTGGCCGGGCCCGGAGTCGAGATCACCGGCCGCGCCGGCTCCGAGGAACTGCAGGTGACCGGGTTGACCGCCCGTGAGATCGGGCTGAAGGCCGCCGAACACGGGATCCCGCTGTTCGAGCTGACCGCGCGGACCGTCTCCCTGGAGGAGGCGTTCATGGAGCTGACCCGCGACGCCGTCGAGTACCACGGCTCCACGACCGGCACCGAGACGACCGGCACCGAGACGACCGGCATCGGGACGGCCGGCATCAAGACGGCCGGCATCGAGACCCCCGAGACCGCCGGGAGGACCGCATGAGCACCCTCACCGGCACCACCGGAAGCCCCCGCACCTCACCCGCTCGCCCCGCCTACCGCGTGACCGGACGGCGGGTGCTGGCCTCCGAGTGGGTCAAACTCTGGTCGCTGCGTTCGACCTGGATCACCCTCGGCCTCGGCCTGTTCTTCCTCGTCGTCTTCGGGCTCATCGCCGCGAGCCGCTACAAGGCCCTGGTCGGATCCCCCCGCATGGACCGGGACTTCGCCCACTCGACGGCCGTGAGCCTGTCCCTCTTCGGCGCCAACTTCTCCCAACTGGCCCTGGGCGTCCTCGGCGTGCTGGTCACGGCGGGGGAGTACTCCACCGGCATGATCCGCTCGACCCTTGCGGCCGTACCGCGCCGGCTGCCCGTCCTGTGGTCCAAGGCGACCGTGTACGGGCTGGTCGCGCTGGTCGTCGGCACCCTCGGCGCGTTCGTCGCCTTCCTGTGCGGCAGCGGGATCGTCTCCGGCACACCCGCCGCGATGGGCCTGACCCACGCAGGGGTCGTACGCAGCCTGCTGGGCGCCGGGCTCTACCTCGGCCTGGTCGGCGTGATCGGCACCACGCTCGGCGCGCTGCTGCGGTCGGTGGCCGGCGGCATCTCCGTCCTGGTCGCCGTCCTGATGCTCATCCCGGGACTGGTCTCGCTGCTGCCCAGTTCCTGGCAGAGCGACATCAGCCCCTACCTGCCCAGCAGTGCGGGCCGGGCGATGTTCGCCCTGACCCACGACGCCACCGCCCTGTCGCCGCTGGCCGGACTGCTGGTCTTCCTCGGCTGGACGGCACTCGCACTCGCGGCCGCTGCGTACCGGCTGGTGCGCAGCGATGCGTGAGTGGGTGCGGGTGCGGGTGCGGGTGCGGCGTGCTTCAGTGGCGCAGGGCCGAGCCGACCTCGGCGCGCACGTCGCCGGTCAGCTTGCGGTTGCTGCGAGCCGTGGCCTCGCCGGAGGCGCCCGCGGCCACGTTGTCGACCGTCACCACGACCACGTCCAGCAGATTGCCGCTCGGGTCCGTGAAGTTGACCTGGACGGCGAAGGATTTGGCGGAGTCGGCGGTGTTCTTGGCGGTCACCTCGACCGTGGCCCGGTCGTCGCTGCCGGTGGTGGGGGAGCCGAGCGTCACGTCGTCCTTGGCCTTCACCCCGTCCTTGAACGCGTCGAGCTTCTCCCTGGCCTGCGCCGAGGCCGAGGCCAGCGCGTCGGCCCCTTTCGAGGCGAGGGAGGAGGCTGCGGAGGCGGCCGCCGAAGCCGCCTTGCTCGCGCCGCCTGACGCCTTGCCGGAGTCGTCGGAGCACCCGGCCGCCGCGACCGCGACGACCACGGCCAGGGCGGCGCCCGCCGCACTCCGTGTCCACTGACCTGCCATACCGACCTCCTGTGACTCCCGAACGGTTCCCTCCTCCCAGTGAAGGGGGCACCGCTCGGGCCTGCACGCCGGGCGGGCTGCCCGGGTCGGTGTTCAGCAGCCGGCACCGGCCGGTACGAACTCCAGCCGGGCGCGCTCGTCGGAGCCGACCGCGTCCTGGTAGGTCGAGTTGGTCACCTGGTACCAGACGTCGTCCCTGCCCTTGTCACCGTCGACGTCGTCCAGTCGCACGCACCACTGCTCCGGCCGGACGACCCTCCGGTACGTCTCCGTGCCGGCGCGGACCTTCTTGCAGTCCCGGTACTGCTCGGTGGTGTACCAGGTGCGGGTCTTGCGCCTGCTGCCCGTTCCGCTGCTCGACGTGTGCCTGACCCGGTGCGTGCCGGAGGTGCACTTGCTGACCAGGTGCGGACGGGTGGCCGGGGCGGTCTTCCTGGACAGGTGACGGACCGTGTCCCGCAGCCCGAAGACGGTGTCCGGCGTGGCGTCCGTGTCCGGCCGGGCCGTCCGACCGCTGTTCTCGTCCCCCTGGCTCGCCCCGACGTAGTCCGTGCCCTCGTCGGTCCCACTCGAGCACGCACCGAGCCCGGCTATCAGAGCCGCCGTCACCCCGGCCACCACCAGTCGCCTGCTGAACATGTCTTCTCCTTCATGATTGCCGGACGCGCCCGGCGCCGAGGCAGCGGTCAGGCTAGCCGATCACCGAACTGGATCACAGGTGCCTGGTATCGGGCTGAACTGCGGAAACTCCCACATCGGCGGATGTCTTCGATGTCCTTCGGACATGCGGGGCCTGGGGCCGGGTGGTGCAATGGCGGGAGGGGGTCCCGAGGAGGAGTCCCCGATGACCTCGCACCAGAGGCCCGCATCCTCGCGCCCCGCGGCACCGCGCACCCTGTCCGAGGCGTCCTTCCGGGACCTGTACCGCCGATTGCGGGACCAGGTTCCGGACGGCACGGAGCACCGGTGCGGCGCGCTGGACCGGCTGACGCCCGAGCGGGTGGTGGCCGCCGCCGCCGAGGTCCGGTGCGGACGCACCGTGTCGCTGGCCGCCCCCGTCGAGACCGAGGCCGGCCCGGACAGCCCGGAGCCCGCGGCGTACCGGATGACCGCACCGGCGCGGGGGGAGACCGGCGAACGCGGGCTGCACTTCGCCCGCGACCGGTTCGCCATGAACGTGCACGGGGACGTCGACAGCCACCTCGACGCGCTGTGCCACGTGATGTTCGACGGTGAGCTGTACGGCGGTGTCCCGGCGAGCACCGTGACGCCGGACGGCGCCGGAGCACTCACGCTCGACCTGGTGCGCGACGGCATCGTGGGCCGCGGTGTCCTCCTGGACATCCCGCGCCTGCGGGGTGTGCCGTGGCTCGAACCCGGCGAGCACGTGACCGCCGAGGACCTCGTCGCGGCCGAGACCGCCCAGCGGACGACGGTCGGACCGGGCGATCTGCTGCTGGTGCGCGTAGGGCACCGACGGCGCCGCCGGACGCTCGGTGCCTGGGACGTGACGCGGGCGCGGGCCGGTCTGCACCCGACGGCGATGCACTTCCTGGCCGAGCGGCAGGTGTCCGTCCTGGGGTCGGACGGCAACAACGACACGGCGCCCAGCGCGGTGGCCGAGGTCCCGTTCCCCGTGCACGTGCTGGCCGTCGACGCCCTGGGGCTGCATCTGCTGGACTACCTCGACTTCGAGGAGCTGGCCACCGTGTGCGAACAGCTGGGCCGCTGGCACTTCTTGTGCGTGGTCGCCCCCCTGCGGCTCCCGGCGGCCACCGGCTCTCCGGTGAACCCGATCGCCGTTCTGTGACCGTCCCGGCGCGCGACCCGCTCCGGGTGCCGCGTGGCCGCATGGCGCGTACGTTCGAAGGAGGGAAGTCGGCAACGGCCGAGAACCGCACGAGCGAGGACGGTGGTCGCCGTGGACGCCCTCCCCCCTTACGACGTCATCGTCATCGGAACCGGCGCCGGCGGCGGCACCCTCGCCCACCGGCTCGCACCGTCCGGCAAACGCGTGCTCATCCTCGAACGCGGCGGCTACCTGCCGCGCGAACGTGACAACTGGGACTCCACAGCGGTGTTCGTCAAGGCCAAGTACCGGGCTCCGGAGTTCTGGCTCGACAAGCACGGCAACGAGTTCCCGCCCGAGGTGAACTACTACGTCGGCGGCAACACCAAGTTCTACGGCGCGGCGCTGTTCCGGCTGCGCCCCGAGGACTTCGGTGCACTGCGCCACCATGACGGCATCTCGCCCGCCTGGCCCATCGGTTACGAGGACCTGGAGCCGTACTACACCGAGGCGGAGCACCTCTACCTGGTGCACGGCCGGCACGGCGAGGACCCCTGGGAAGGGCCGAGCAGCGCACAGTACGCCTATCCGCCGGTCGAACACGAGCCACGGATCCAGCAGTTGAGCGACGACCTGGAGAAACAGGGGCTGCACCCCTTCCACCTGCCGATCGGGGTCGATCTCACCCAGGACGAGCACGGCCGCGCCACCCACTCCAGTGTCTGCATCCGCTGCAACCGGGTGGACGGCTTCCCCTGTCTGGTCCGCGGCAAGTCAGACGCCCAGGTGATCTGCGTGGAGCCGGCACTGCGGCACCCCAACGTCGAGATGCTCACCCATGCCCGGGTGACGAGGCTGGAGACCGATCCCGCCGGACGCAGCGTCACCTCGGTCGTCGCCGAGCTGCCGGGCGGGGAAGAGGCCCGCTTCTCGGCGGACGTCGTGGTGGTGGCCTGCGGAGCGGTCAACTCCGCGGCCCTGCTGCTCGCTTCGGCGAACGACCGGCACCCGGCCGGTCTTGCGAACAGCTCGGACGTGGTCGGCCGGTACTACATGCGCCACAACAACCTTGCGCTGATGGCCGTCTCGAAGGAGCCCAACGACACCCAGTTCCAGAAGACCCTCGCCCTGCACGACTGGTACCTGGGCGCGGACGACTGGGACCACCCCCTCGGCGGGATCCAGATGCTCGGCAAGTCGGACGCCGAGCAGATCCACGGCGAGGCCCCGCGCTGGGCCGGAGCGGTGGCACCGGACATGCCCTTCGAGGTCCTGGCCCATCACGCCGTCGACTTCTGGCTGTGCGGAGAGGACCTGCCGCAGGCGGACAACCGGGTGACCCTGGACGGCGACGGCCGCATCCGTCTGACGCTCGACGAGACCAACAACACCGCCGGTCTCGAGCGTCTGCGGCACAAGCTGCAGCACATCCTCGGCCGTCTCGGCATGCACGAGCACCATCTGCTGTCCCGCAGCATCTACCTGCACAAGGGCATGCCGATCGGCGCCACCGCACACCAGGCCGGCACGGTGCGGTTCGGCACCGACCCGGCGTCCTCGGCGCTGGACCTCCACTGCAAGGCCCACGACCTGGACAACCTCTACGTCGTCGACACGAGCTTCTTCCCGAGCATCGGCGCGGTCAATCCGTCCCTGACGGCCATCGCGAACGCCCTGCGCGTGGGCGACCACCTGGTGGAACGGCTGAGCTGACCCGCCGCCCGCGCACTGCCTCCGACCGGGCGAAGATCCTCGGCCGGGCAGCGCAACGCCGTCCGCTCCGGCATGCCGACTCCCCTCCGCGGTGTTTGTCTGGCGGCTGAACCTCCGGGCCACGGCCCGGCCGATCCGGGCACGTAGTGGAGGAGCAGGGCATCGTGAGTTCCACCGAGGGCGCACTGCAAGGCGTGATCCCCGCACACCTGCTGAAGGGCCAGAAGGCACTGGTCACCGGCGCGAACTCCGGAATCGGCAGGGCGACGGCCGTCGCCCTGGGCCGGGCCGGGGCCGATGTCGTGGTGAACTACGTGGCCGGCCGTGAGGATGCGGAGAAGGTGGTCGAGGAGATCACCGCGTTCGGGGTCCGGGCCGCGGCCTACGAGGCGGACGTGTCCGACGAGGACCAGGTCGTCGCCATGGTCGACCGGATGGTCCAGGAGTTCGGCACGATCGACATCATGGTCGCCAACGCGGGACTGCAGCGGGACGCCGCGTTCACGGAGATGACCGTCGCCCAGTGGCAGAAGGTCCTGGACGTCAACCTCACCGGGCAGTTCCTCTGCGCCCGTGAGGCGACCAAGGAGTTCCTGCGCCGCGGCGTCGTCCCGGAGGTGTCGCGCGCGGCCGGGAAGATCATCTGCATGAGCTCGGTGCACCAGATCATCCCCTGGGCCGGGCACGTCAACTACGCCTCGTCCAAGGGCGGCGTACAGATGATGATGGCGACGCTGGCCCAGGAACTCGCCCCGCAGCGGATCCGGGTGAACGCGGTCGCCCCCGGAGCCATCAAGACCTCCATCAACCGCAGCGCCTGGGAGACACCGCAGGCGCAGGAGGATCTCATGCGGCTGATCCCCTACAAGCGGATCGGTGACCCGGAGGACATCGCCTACGCCGTCGTCGCCCTCGCCTCCGACCTCATGGACTACGTCGTGGGCACCACCCTCTACGTCGACGGCGGCATGACGCTCTTCCCGGGCTTCGCCACCGGCGGCTGACCCACCCCACCCCACCCGCGTCGGCCTCCGGAGAGACCCGCATGCACACGGTCCTGCTGATGGCGGACGTGCCGCCGCAAACCCTTCCGGCCAGATCGATGATGGCCTTCACCCTCGCCTCGCACATCATTCTCGTGCCCCTGGGCGTCGCCCTGCCGCTGATCACGCTCATCATGCACGGCTACGGCCTGCGCCGGGACGACCCGACCGCCCTCCTGCTGGCACGGCGGTGGTCGGCCGTCATGGCGGTCCAGTTCGCGATCGGGGTCGTCACCGGCACCGTCCTGTCCTTCGAGTTCGGGCTGCTGTGGCCGGGCATGATGGGCAGGTGGGGCGATGTCTTCGGCATCGGGTTCGGTGTCGAGGCCTGGGCCTTCTTCCTGGAGGCCGTCCTCGTCGCCATCTATCTCTACGGCTGGCGGAGGCTTCCCTCCCGGACCCACTTCCTGCTCGGACTGCCGCTGCCCCTCGCGGCCCTGCTCGGCGCCTTCGGGATCCTCGCCGCCAACTCGTGGATGAACACCCCGAGGGGCTTCACCCTCGACTCCGCCGGGAACCCCGTCGACGTGAAGATCTGGAAGGCGGTCTTCACGCCCATGTTCGGTCCGCAGTACTGGCATTTCGTCGTGGCGATGTTCGTGACGGCGGGCTACGTCGTGGCCGGCGTCTACGCCGTCGGCTGGTTGCGCGGCCGCCGGGACCGCTACCACCGGCTCGGTTTCACGATCCCCTTCACGCTCGCCGCGGTGTTCACACCGGTGCAGTTCATGCTCGGCGACTCCATCGCCCGGCAGGTCTTCCACAAACAGCCGGTGAAGTTCGCCGCCATGGAGATCGTCTGGAAGACCGACACGCACCAGCCGGAATACCTCTTCGGCCGGCTGCATCCGGACGGGAGCATCTCCGGCGGCATCCGGATCCCGCAGCTCGACTCCATCCTCGCCGGGTTCCGCCCGGACACCAAGGTGACCGGGCTGACCTCCGTGCCCGCGAGCGACCGGCCGACGGCCACCCAGGCCACCATCGCCCACTGGGCCTTCGACACCATGGTCGGGATCGGCTCCCTGCTGGCGTTGCTCGCGCTCTGGTACGCCGCGGTCTGGCTGCTGCGCCGCAGGATGCCCGCCTCACCCTGGTTCTTCCGGTGCGCGGCCGTGGCCGGCCTCGCCTCCGTCGTCGCCGTCGAGTGCGGCTGGATCACCACCGAAGTGGGCCGCCAGCCGTGGATCGTGTACCAGAACATGCGGGTCGCGGAAGCCGTGACGGCCACGCGGTCCACCAGTCTGTGGATCATGTTCGGTCTGGTCGTCGTCGTGTACGTCTTCGTCTTCGGGTCGTTCCTCGCGGTGCTGCTGAAGATGCGCTCCCGCTGGCGGCTCGCCGACGCGACGGGCGAACCGGAGACAGCGCAGGAGACGCCGGAGACCGACACACCGTACGGGCCGCGGTCCGCCGGGAGCCGGCGGTGATCGCCGGGGTCATCGCCGTCGTCCTGCTGCTCGCGATCGCCGCCTACGCCTGCGCGGGCGGCACCGACTACGGAGCCGGCTTCTGGGACCTGACCGCGGGCGGAGCGGAGCGCGGCAAGCGCCCGCGATGGCTGATCGACCACGCGATGGCTCCCGTATGGGAGGTCAACAACGTCTGGCTGATCTTCGTGCTGGTCATCATGTGGACGGGTTTCCCCGTCCTCTTCCAGCAGGTGTTCACCACGATGTGGCTGCCCCTGGCGCTTGCCGCCGTGGGCATCGTGCTGCGCGGCGCCGGCTTCGCCCTGCGCAAGCCCACCCGCCGGCTGGCCGGACGGCGCCTGTACGGAGCGGTGTTCGCCGTCTCGTCGCTCCTGACGCCGTTCTTCCTGGGTGCCGCAGCCGGGGGAGTGGCCTCGGGCCGAGTGACCTCCACGACGAAGGCATCGACGGACGCCTGGGCCAACCCCACATCGCTGCTGTTCGGACTGCTCGCCATCGCGACCACGGCGTTGCTCGGCGCCGTCTTCCTCGCCGCGGACGCCCGGCGCTTCGACGCGCCGGAACTCGACCGCTACTTCCGGCGGCGGGCCCTGGGCGCCCTGGCCGCCGTCGCCGTTCTCGCCGTGATCACGTTGGTCGTCACCCATGGCGACGCACCTCATGTCTGGCACGGGCTCACGCACGGCGTGGGGCTCGTCTTCGTCATCGTGGCAGCGCTGGGCACCCTCGCCACCGCAGGGCTGCTGACGCGTTCCTCCGCAGCCTGGTCCCGGGTCACAGCGGTCGGCGTGGTCGCGTCGGCCGTCCTCGCCTGGGGCATGGCGCAGCGCCCCTACCTGATCCCGACCTCACTCACCGTGGCCGAAGGGGCGGGGGCCCACACCACGCTCCGCTGGCTGGGTCTCGTCACCCTCGTCGCCGTCGTACTGATCATCCCCGCGGTCGCCCTGCTCTACTGGCTGGACACCCAGGGCGAGCTGGAGAGCCTCACCGACGCCGACCTGCGCCGCCGTGGCGCCGGTGACGAGGGCTGACCGGCCCGGACTACCGCCGGTCCAGAGCCTTGTTCAGGGTGAGGGCCGCGTCGATGAGGGCGAGATGAGTGAACGCCTGCGGGAAGTTGCCCAGCTGGCGGCCAGTCAGGTCGATCTCCTCCGAGTACAGGCCCAGATGGTTGGCGTACCCCATCATCTTCTCGAACACCAGCCTCGCCCGGTCGGTGCGCCCTGCACGCGCCAGGGCGTCGACGTACATGAACGTGCACAGGGAGAAGGTCCCCTCCGAGCCGCGCAGGCCGTCGGGCGAGGCCTCGGGGTTGTAGCGGTAGACCAGGCTGTCGCTGACCAGCTCCTCCTCCATCGCGTCGAGGGCTGACGTCCACATCGGATCCTCGGGGATGACGAACCCCACCGTCGCCATGCGCAGCAGCGAGGAGTCGAGTACGTCACTGCCGTAGTGCTGGACGAAGGCCTGCCGTCCCTCACTCCATCCCTTGGCCATGATCTGCTCGTAGATCGCGTCCCGTTCGGCGCTCCAGCGTGCGGCCGCCGCCGGCCGGCCGTGCGACTCGGCGAGCCGCAGAGCACGGTCGAACGCCACCCATGACATGACACGGCCGTACGTGAAGTGCTTACGGCCGCCGCGGGTCTCCCACAGGCCCTCTCCCGCCTGGTCCCAGTGGTCGACCAGCCAGTCCAGGTTCGTCAGCAGCGAGGTCCAGCCGTGGTGCCCGACCCGGATCCCGTGCTGGTGCGCGAAGTAGATGCTGTCCAGCGCTTCGCCGTAGATGTCCAGCTGGAGCTGTGTCGCGGCACCGTTGCCGACTCGCACCGGGGCGGAACGCGCGTAGCCCTCCCAGTGTTCGAGGATCTCCTCCTCCAGGTCGGAGGAGCCGTCGACCCGGTACATGATGTTGAGCGGGCCGGAGTCCCCTTCGCTGCCGGCCCGTTCCCCGACCCGGTCGCCCAGCCACACGATGAACGCCCTGGCCTCGTCGGTGAAACCCAGCCCCAGCAGGGCGTACACGGAGAAGGCGGCGTCACGGATCCAGGTGAACCGGTAGTCCCAGTTGCGCTCGCCGCCCAGTTGCTCGGGGAGCGCCGTCGTCGGGGCGGCGACCAGGGCGCCGCTCGGGGCATAGGTCATGAGCTTCAGAGTGATCGCGGAGCGCTCCACCATCTCCCGCCAGCGCCCCGAGTACTGGGACTGGCTCAGCCAGGAGCGCCAGAACCTGCGGGTGTCGTCGAAGAGTTCCTGGTACTCGGCGAGCAGGATCTGCCGCGGCGGTCCGTCGGCGGCCGACTCCAGGACCAGTCCGCGCTGCTGGCCCGCCTGCAGGGTCAGCGTGAAGTGCAGGTCGTCCCCCCGGCCGGTGAGGATGTCGACCAGCTGCTTGTCCTCCGGTTCGCGGATGGGGTGCACGGTGAGCGCCTCGCCGTTCTCCGCGGCGAACACCGCTCCCTGTTCGGGGATGTGCAACCGGTGGGCCGTCCGGCCGTAGTCGAACCGCGGGGCGACGTCGATCTCGAAGGTCATGCTGCCGCGCACACAGCGGACCATGCGGACGAGCCGGTGGCAGGGCGTGGCAGTCGTCCCCGTCACGGGCATGAAGTCGAGGACCTCCCCGGCGCCCGCCTCGGTCATGAACCGGGTCACCAGGATCGCCGTGTCGGGAAGGTACAACTGCTTGGTCGCGTACATCGTGTGCACCGGCCGGACGGAGCAGTGCCCGCCCTTGTCCTTGTCCAGCAGCGCGCCGAACACGCTGGGCGAGTCGAACCGCGGGAAGCAGAGCCAGTCGACCGTCCCCTCTGTGGTCACCAGTGCCGCGGTCTGCAGATCGCCGAGCAGACCGTGGTTCTCGATCAGCGGGTAGTCGTCCATCGGGGAGCCCCTTCCGGTGCGTGATTCACCCGGACGCACCCCCTCCGATCAGCGTAAGCCGGAGGTACGGCTCGGGCCCGTCGGGCCCGAGCCGTGCGATATGCGCAGGTCGCGGACGTGACCGGCGTCTGATGAGCCCGGCGATGACCAGGAAAGAAGGACGGAACCTCCTCACCGGTCCGGTGGGCACACGGCGCGCAGGGCGGCTGCCACGACCTGCTCCGCGCTGACGGACGCGTCGATGGTCACGCCCGGTTCGTCGGCGTGCAGGGGATCCAGAGCGTCGTACTGGGAAGCGAGCAGCTCCGGAGGCATGAAATGCCCCTTCCGGCGTGCGATGCGCTCCGCGGCCACCTCACGGTCAAGAGCCAGGTACACGAACCACACGTCCGCTCCCGTACGCCGGAACCGGTCGCGGTACGCGCGCTTGAGCATCGAACAGGCGGCAACACCCCCGTGCCCACTCGACGCGGTGGTCCGGATCCACTCCGTGAGCGCCGCCAGCCAGGGCCGCCGATCGGCGTCGTCGAGAGGGTGTCCGGACGCCATCTTGGCGCGGTTCGCCGCGGGGTGGAGGTCGTCGCCCTCCAGGAACGGCACGCCGAGCTGCTGCGCGAGCCGTGCTCCGACGGTGGACTTGCCGGACGCCGACACGCCCATCACGACGACCACCCGCGATCCGCCGCCCCTGCCGGCCAACGGGCCTCCCTGAGGTGACGGTGGAACACAGGAACACCGGTACGTGTCCACTATCGCCCGACATCCCGGAACACGCCGTATGCGCGAACCGTCCGCAGGGCGGCTGCCCGACCTGTGTGCGGCCCGCCGTCGAGGCCCGTCCGACGCCCTTCGAGTGCAGTGCCGTGCCTCAGCCCGCAAGGGTCGTCCTCACCAGGCGTGTCCGCCCGCTCTGACGGATAGTGGTGGCAGGACGACGTCCCAGCCAGCTCTCCGTCCCGCACAGGAGGCTTCATGCGCGCTTCACGGTCGCTGGCCGCGCTCACCGGCATAGCGGTGCTCGGCATCGCGCTGACCGCCTGCCAGGATCAGGCGTCCGGCACGATCGTCGCGCGGCACGATGCCAGGCTCGTGGAGACCATCTCGAACCCGCCGATCCACAGGTGTCACCGTTTCGTCGAGGGCGTGACCCGCGTCGACAACCACACGCAGAGCAACCTGCTCCTGTACACGACCCCCGACTGCACCGTGCCGCCGGGCGGGGCGAGCAACTACCTGGACATCGGAGGGGCGGACGAGGTGGTCAGGTCCACCGGCCTGTGGCGCAGTTTCTCCATCGCCCCTGACTGACGCCCCCGTCTGATGCAACGGGCTCAGCGGTCCTCCCGGCCGTCGTCGTCACGGAGCCTTCGCCAGATGTGGGTGCGGTGCAGCACGTAGAGCGCGACGAACAGGACGCCCGCCTGCAGCCCGACGGCGAGCAGCCAGAAGACGGCCTTGCTCTCCATCTCGTCCGTGAGATAGCTGAAGTTCATGCCGAAGTACCCGGTCAGGAACGACAGCGGCAGGAAGATCGTCGACACGATGGCGAGCCGGTTGATCACGCCGTTCTGCTCGCCCGCCACGAGGGAGGAGTAGCTGGCGAAGGCCCGTCGGGTGGCCTCCTGGAGGGACTCGATGTCGGTGAGCACCAGTCGGCCGGCGTGCTGGAACTCCCGGGCGAGCCGCTGGCGTTCCTCCGGGAAGCTGCGGTTCAGCATCCTGCGGGTGAGGATCTCGTCCGTCGCCTGGAGGTAGGGGAGGAGGAAGTGGTGCAGCACCGCGGCACGCCGCCGTAGTCGCGCCAGGCGATAGACCTGCGCGGGGCGGCGCTGCTCGAACATCGCGTCCTCCAGGTCCTCCACCACCAGGAGGTTTGCCACCGCGGCCCGGCGAAACGTGTCCAGCGCCTCCTGCAGCAGCAGGAACAGCACCGTCACGGTGTCGGCGGGCCTCTCCTGCTCCAGCCGTGCCATGACTCCGTCCAGCGGTCTGGCCGGCCCCCGGTGGAACGTGACCAGGTGCCGCTCCGTCACCAGCACGTGCACATGGACGACTTGGTCTCCCCCGACCACGGGCACGACGAACCCCGCTCTGTCGCCGAGGAACTCCGCCCTCGCCGGTTCTCCCGCCCTGCCGAACCAGTGCGGGCTCTCGGTCCCCAGGCCGAGCCGGCCGACGACCGACTGTGCATCAGCCGTCGGTTCGTCGGGCAGCTGGACGTCGACGAGCAGGAAGTCGGATGTGGAGAGGCGCTCACGTGCCTCCGACAGGCTCGTACGAGCGGTGGCCCCACCGGGCATCGACACCACGGATACGATCATCGTCCCTCACCGTCGTCCCAGGTCATAGGGGCCACGGTGCGCACATTCCGCTGTCCGCGCCGGTGGACACACACAGACGCGTCGACGGGTGCCCCGAACGAGTGAGCGTACCGACGCCTGACGTCAGGCCGGATCCGACGGCGGTCGGACTCCGAGGACGTCGAGCATCGCCCGGGTGGCGGGGCTGGGGTTGAACCGGCTCCACACCAGGTACTCGATGCGATGCGGCCCGTCGACGACCGGGACCAGCGCCAGTTCGGGGGCGTCGGCGGCCAGCGGCCGGATGAACGCCGACGGCAGCAGGGCCACGCCGAGCCCACGCGCGATCAGCCGGGTGATCAGCTCGACGACGCCGGTCTCGTACGCGACGTCGCGTACCAGACCCGCGGCGGCGAACGCCTGATCGGACTGGGCCCGGGCGGGTGTCTCGGCCACGAAGTCCACGAACGTCTCCGCGGCGATCTCCTGCAGCGTCACCCGGGAAGCCCCCGCCAGCCGGTGCCCGGCCGGTACCACCAGCACGTGCGCGTCGTGGTCGAGAACAACGGTCTCCACACCGGAGGGCCGCGCGCCTTCCGGCAGGCCGAGGAAGGCGATGTCCAGGTCCCCGCTGCGGACCGCCTCCGCCAGCTCGTCGCTGCGCCCGGAACGGAGGACGACGCGGACGTCCGGATGCTGGGCGCGATACCGCTGGAGCAACTCGGGTACGTCGACGGCGGCCGAGGTCACGATCACGCCGACCGCGAGCCGGCCGCGTACCACGCCGGTCGCGGCAGCGGCGTCGGCAGCCGCGCGGTCGGCAGCGGCCAGGCACTCGCGCGCGCCGGCGAGAAACGCCGCTCCCGCACTGGTCAGTTCGACGCGGCGGCTGGAGCGGGCGAACAGCCTCACCCCGAGCTCCCGTTCCAGGCTCGCGATCCGGTGACTGAGCGACGACTGCACCACGGAACAGCGCTCCGCCGCGCGCGTGAAGTTGCGGGTTTCGGCCACGGCGACGACGTATCGCATCTGCTGGAGGTCCACACAGCAATCGTTCTCATTCATGGCTGACATGACAAGCATGCGTTGGAATCATGGCGCGTTGTGCTGAGACTTCATCACATGCACTCCTCGACCGAGCGATCACCGGGTCGGCTGCGGACCTCGTCCCCACAGCAGGCGGCAACCGTCGTACTGACCGCACTCGCTCCCGCGTCCTGGGGCACCACGTACGTCGTGACCACGGAACTGCTGCCGCCGGGGCACCCGCTGTTCGCCGGGCTGATGCGCGCCCTGCCCGCCGGGCTGCTGGCGCTGGCGATCACACGGGTGCTCCCGCGCGGGGACTGGTGGTGGAAGGCCGTCGTCCTCGGCCTGCTCAACATGGGCGGGATGCCCCTGCTGTTCCTGGCCGCCGAACGACTCCCCGGCGGTGTCGCCGCCACCCTCGGCGCCGCCCAGCCGCTGCTGGTCGCCGGGTTGGCCACCGCGGTGCTCCGCGACCGGCCGACCGCCTGGCGACTGACCTGGGGCGTGATCGGCGTGCTCGGCGTCGGACTCGTCGTGCTCGGTCCGCAGGCCCGCCTGGACGCCGTCGGGGTGCTCGCCGGCCTCGGCCATACGGCCACCATGGCCGGCGGGGTCGTCCTCACCAAGCGCTGGGGCCGTCCGGCGGGGATCGGACCACTGACCATGGCCGGCTGGCAACTGACGGTCGGTGGCCTGCTGCTGCTCCCGCTCACCCTCGCGTTCGAAGGGGTACCGCAGCGGATCGACGCCGGAGCGGTCGGCGGCTATCTGTGGCTCGGCAGCATGGGCGGGCTGATCGCGTACACGCTGTGGTTCCGCGGGATCGGAAAGCTGCCGGTCGGCGCGTCCGCACCGCTGGTCCTGCTGTCTCCGCTGGTCGCGACCGTCATCGGCGTCGCGCTGGGCGAGTCGCTGAGCCCGCCGCAAACCCTCGGCTTCGTCCTCGCCCTGACCGCGTTGCTCGCCGCACAGCTCAGTGCCCCGAGCCTGTCCGGCCGCATCCGGCGAGGCGGGAGAGCAGGCGCCCACATTCCAGAGGACCGGACTGCAGAGGACCGGACTGCAGAGGACCGGACCGCAGAAGGCCAGGTTCGAGGAGACCAGGTCCGAGAAGGCCAGATTCGAGAAGGCCAGATTCGAGAAGGCCAGATGCGAGAGGGACGGATTCAATGACGACAGTTTCACCGAGGGCAGCCATGACGATCGCCGTGGTCGGCGCCACCGGGATGGTCGGCAGCCGGGTGATCGCCGAGGCCGGTGCACGCGGGCACCAGGTGCTCGCCCTGTCCCGGAAGCCGGCGAGCGGGGCCCCGAACGTGACACCGATCGCGGTCGATGCGAACGACCCGGCCGCCGTGCGCGAGGCGCTCGCGGGCTCCGCCCCGAATGCCGTCGTGCTGACCGTGCGGAGCTTTCCGGTCGACCAGGAGTTCTTGGTCGGTGCTACCCGCACGGTGCTGGACATCGCAGCGGAGTCGGGGATTCGCGTCCTGGTGGTGGGCGGCGCCGGTGCGTTGCGCAGCCCCGGCGACCACGATCTGCTGGTCGCCGACAACCCCGTGTACGTGCCCGCCGAATGGAAAGCGGTGGCCGCCGCCGGGACGGCCCAACTGCGGACCTGCCAGACCCATGAGGGTGCCGACTGGGTCTACCTGAGCCCGCCGGCCTTGCTCGCGCCCGGTGAACGAACCGGCCACTACCGGCGCGGCACCGACACCTTGCTCACGAGCGGCGACGGGCGATCGTGGATCAGCGCCGAGGACCTGGCCGTCGCCGTGGTCGACGAACTCGACACCCCCGGCCATGAACGCCTTATCACGGTCGTCCACCGCGATTCCTGAAGGCGACTCAGACCGCTTTGTCTGAATCATGCATGCGCCGCGGTCTCAGCTTCGGTCAATATTACTCAAAACCGATCGCACTCACGTGCGAGGCGCGTTACGATCTTGGTCGACCAGTAATACAAGTAATGCAAGTAATGGGGGGATAGATGCGCGTTTCTCTGCGCAAGCGCACCGCCGTCGCGTTCGCTGCGACCATGCTGATGACCGGCAGCGCCATGGCTCTGGGCGCAAGCAGCGCCTCCGCGGCTGTACCGCAGAACGTCACGTTCTGGCACGGGCCGATGGGGAGCGACGGGTCCTACAACATCGGTGTGTACGTCAACGGCAAGCTGGCCGGTGAGACCTACTGGAAGGCCGACGGGGACTCCCTCTCGGCGGTCGACCCCACGCCGGACGGATGGGGTGTCGGCGCCTACCTGAGCACCAGCCCCGTTCGTGAAGCGGGCACGTTCGGGCACGGCTCCCCCTACACGGCCACCAAGGGCGGAAACCTGCCCGAGGGCCACCACTACAAGATGTGGGCCTGTGTGGGTGGCAGCGGCGGGCTCATTTGCTCCGACATGTACGACGTCCACGCGTGAGCCGAAATCCGCGGATGACCTGCTAGCCGGATAGCCCGAATAACCCGGATATCTGGGATATCCCGGATAAAGAGGTCCCTGTACAACGCACGCAAGCGAGCCCCGGACACCTGGTCCGGGGCTCGCGGCTGTTCAGGGCGAGGATCCTGCGGGGTGCCCGCATGACGAGGGCGGAGCCCGAAAGCCCCGCCCGAACACCGTGAAATCCCAGCTCAGGGCCACACCAGGCAATACGGCTGATGCCCCGCCTCATGCAGCCGATGCGAGAAGTCCTGCCACTCGTGCAGCAACTGGTACACGTTGAACGCATCCCGCGGCCCACCCCGGTCCGGCACCGTCGACCAGATGAAGGCCGCTGCGCCGACCGCTTCCTCGCCGATGCCGCGGAGGGGGTCGACGACCGTCATGGGGAGTTTGACGACCGCGTAGTCGGGGTGCAGGACGACCAGCTCCAGGGGCGGCACCTTGTGCAGGGGCACGCCCTCGATGCCGGTCAGTACCATCGCGGCCATCGTCTCCGGCTTGATCTTGGTGAACATGCCGTTCATGCCAAGCTCGTCGCCGCCGAGTTCCTCGGGGCGCATCGAGATGGGGACGCGGGCCGCGGTCGCACCGTCCGGCGCGCCGAAGTATTTGTACGTCACCCCCACCCGACCACCATTCCTGCTCCCCGCCCGGAGACGGTCGGCCCGGTGCTCGAGCCGGCGGTCGCCCGGCCGGTCCAGCTGGTGGTCCAGCTGGCGGTCCGGCTGCCGGTCGGTCTGCCGGTCGTACCGCTCGGGCTCACTCGGTACTCCCTGTGCCTGACGTGCGTCGGTCTGACGTGTTTCGGTAGTTTCCTCCGCGTCGCGCCGGTGCCTTCCCCGCCGGGCACGTCGAGGACCCAGGTCATCAGTCCCCTCGCCCAGTCCGCCACCGCGATGCATATCTCCACCCGACTGCTTTTCTAGGACGCGTGGCCCCCGCCGCGCAACCCGATCATCGTGTCAGTGACCTCCCCCACGGCCGCTCGCCGAAACGTGCGGTGAAACACCAGTCCGCGGGATCTTCAACAGCCCCTTACTACTACGTGCCATATGAGCTGTGTGTATCAGGTACCAGTCTCGCAGATGCAACTGTTCCGATCTTGAGGTCGGCCGCTGGCGGAGCGAGGCGCGGCCTACCCTGAGGAGGTCACCACGCAACCGGAGTCCGAGAAGTCGGAGAATTCGCACGTCATGAGTGCCCTGAGCGAACTGCCCTATCCCTATGAAGCGCCCGCCTCGCAGGCGCTCTTCGACCGTGCGTCCGTCGTCACACCGGGCGGCGTGAACTCCCCGGTGCGCGCCTTCCGCGCCGTGGGCGGCACGCCCCGGTTCATGGTCTCCGGCAAGGGACCGTACCTGACCGACGCCGACGGGCGGGAGTACGTCGACCTGGTGTGCTCCTGGGGGCCGATGATCCTCGGCCACTCCCACCCCGAGGTCATCGCCGCCGTCCAGGAGGCCGTCGCCCGCGGTACATCCTTCGGCACGCCCGGTGAGGGCGAGGTCGCGCTCGCCGAGGAGATCGTCGCCCGGATCGAGCCCGTCGAGCAGGTGCGGCTCGTCAGCAGCGGGACCGAGGCCACGATGTCGGCCATCCGGCTCGCCCGCGGGTTCACCCAGCGGTCCAAGGTGATCAAGTTCGCCGGCTGCTATCACGGGCACGTCGACTCCCTGCTCGCCGCGGCCGGCTCCGGCGTCGCGACCTTCGCGCTGCCCGACACCCCCGGCGTCACCGGTGCCCAGGCCGGGGACACGATCGTGCTGCCGTACAACGACCTCGAAGCGGTGCACGAGGCCTTCCACCGGCACCCGGGCGAGATCGCCTGTGTCATCACCGAGGCCTCGCCCGGCAACATGGGCGTGGTGCCGCCGGGGCCCGGGTTCAACGAGGGGCTCAAGGACGCCTGCCGGAAGAACGGCGCCCTCTTCATCTCCGACGAGGTGATGACCGGGTTCCGGACGAGCCGGAGCGGCTGGTACGGCATCGACGGGGTCAAGCCCGACCTCATGACCTTCGGGAAGGTCATGGGCGGTGGGTTCCCCGCTGCCGCGTTCGGCGGACGCGCCGACGTCATGGCCCACCTTGCCCCCGCCGGGCCCGTCTACCAGGCCGGCACCCTCTCCGGGAACCCCGTCGCCACCGCCGCCGGGCTCGCCCAGCTGCGGCTCCTCGACGATGCGGCGTACCAGAAGGTCGACGCCGTCTCGGAGCAGATCCGCACGCTCGTCAGCGAGGCGCTGAGCAAGGAGGGCGTCGCGCACCGGCTGCAGACCGCCTCCAACATGTTCTCCGTGTTCTTCACCGACCGGCAGGTGCGGGACTACGAGGACGCCAAGCGGCAGGAGTCGTTCCGCTTCACTGCCTTCTTCCACTCGCTGCTGGCGAACGGCGTCTATCTGCCGCCGTCGTCCTTCGAGTCCTGGTTCGTGTCCACGGCCCACGACGAGCGGGCCATCCAGAAGATCGCCGACGCCCTTCCGGCGGCGGCCCGAGCTGCCGCGGAGGCCACCGCGTGAGCGCCACCAGCGCCAACAGTGCCAACAACGACATCACCGTCGTCCACCTCATGCGGCACGGTGAGGTCGCCAACCCGGACGGGATCCTGTACGGGCGGCTGCCCGGCTACCACCTGTCCGAGCTGGGCCGGCAGATGGCCGACCGGGTCGCGGACCACCTCGCCTCGCGGGACGTCACCCACGTGGTCGCCTCGCCGCTGGAGCGCGCACAGGAGACCGCCACCCCGATCGCCAAGGCGCACGGGCTGGACCTCGCCACCGACGAGCGGCTGATCGAGGCCGACAACGTCTTCCAGGGCAAGACCTTCGGGGTCGGCGACGGCGCTCTGCGCAAGCCCGACAACTGGAAGCACCTCGTCAACCCGTTCAAGCCGTCCTGGGGCGAGCCGTACATCGACCAGGTCGTACGGATGACGGGCGCGCTGAACGCGGCCAAGGACCAGGCCCGCGGTCACGAGGCGGTGCTGGTCAGCCATCAGCTGCCGATCTGGATCGTGCGGTCGTACGTCGAGAAGCGGCGGCTGTGGCACGACCCGCGCCGGCGGCAGTGCACGCTCGCCTCCCTGACGACTTTCACATATCAGGGGGACAGGATCGTCTCCGTCGGCTACACCGAGCCCGCCATCGACCTCGTGCCGGCTCATCTCCGCGCCGGTGCCAAGCCGGTGAAGGGCAAGAGCAAGGCCTTCGGGGCGTAACGGCTTTTCTGACGGTCCGTTTGGAATGACTTAGGTTCCCTTTGCCGGATCCGTTACGAAAAACATAAGTATCAACGGAACCTCCCCGATCGTCGCGCCCTCTGACTGGGTGACCACCAGCAGGCGTGACGAATCGGGGACTTCCATGCGCACCAACTCCCGGACCCTTTCCCGGAGGGGAATACTCGGCCTCGGCGCGGGTGCGGCGGCCGCCGCCGGGCTCGCCGGCTGCGGGTCTCTCAAGTCCTCGGACGGGGGCGGGCACCCGGACGGTTCCGGGGGCGGAAAGAACGGGCAGGGAGGCAAGGGTGGTACGCATCCCGCGCGCCCCCTCGGCGACGGCTCCACCTCCTTCACCGGCAAGCAGCCGCACCAGCCCGCCGAGCCCGAGCCGCTGGAGCCGGGCCAGACCCCGCCGCAGTTCGTGATCTTCTCCTGGGACGGGGCCGGCGAGGTCGGCAACGGGCTCTTCCCGCGCTTCCTCGACCTGGCCAAGGAGCACGGCGCGAGCATGACCTTCTTCCTCTCGGGGCTGTATCTGCTGCCCGAGGCGAAGAAGCGGATGTACGAGCCGCCGAACAACCCGCGCGGCGCTTCCGACATCGGCTACCTCAGCGATCCGCACATCAAGGCCACGCTGACCAACGTGCGCCGGGCCTGGCTCGAGGGACACGAGATCGGCACCCACTTCAA
>NZ_JBEXYL010000036.1:0-88403 GCF_040630895.1 Streptomyces sp. NPDC005728 | reverse complement strand
GGTCACCCGTACCGCCAAGCTGGCCGCGCTCCCGCTCGGCTTTGCCGGCCGGGCGACCTGGGCAACGAGATGGGGCCCACGCTGTCCTTCCGGGGTATCGACAACGCCTCCTACTACCGCCTGGTCGACGGCGACTGGGGGCACTACTACGACACCACCGGCACCGGCAACAGCCTGCTGATGCGGCACCCCTACGTGCTCCAGCTGATCATGGACTCGCTGCGGTACTGGGTCACCGAGATGCATGTCGACGGCTTCCGCTTCGACCTCGCGGCCACGTTGGCCCGGCAGTTCCACGAGGTGGACCGGCTGTCGGCGTTCTTCGACCTGATCCAGCAGGACCCGGTGATCAGCCGGGTCAAGCTCATCGCGGAGCCCTGGGACGTGGGGGAGGGCGGCTACCAGGTGGGCAACTTCCCGCCGCTGTGGTCGGAGTGGAACGGCCGCTACCGGGACGCCGTACGGGACTTCTGGCGGGCGGAACCCGGCTCGCTCGGCGAGTTCGCCTCCCGGCTGACCGGCTCCTCCGACCTGTACCAGCACAGCCGGCGCCGACCGCGCGCCAGCGTCAACTTCGTGACCGCACACGACGGTTTCACGCTGCGCGACCTCGTGTCGTACAACGACAAGCACAACGAGGCCAACGGCGAGGGCAACCGGGACGGCGAGAGCACGAACCGGTCCTGGAACTGCGGCGCCGAGGGCGACACCGACGACCCTGCCGTCCTCGAACTCCGCGCCCGCCAGCAGCGCAACCTGCTCGCCACGCTGCTGCTCTCCCAGGGCATCCCGATGCTCAGCCACGGCGACGAACTGGGCCGCACCCAGCGCGGCAACAACAACGCCTACTGCCAGGACAGCGAAGTCTCCTGGATCGACTGGGAGCTGACGGACGAACAGCGGAACCTCACGGACTTCACCCGGTACGTCGTCAATCTGCGCGCCGGGCATCCCGTACTGCGCAGGCGCCGCTTCTTCCGCGGGGAGACCGCGACCAACGCCGACCAGCCGCTGCCCGACCTGATGTGGCTGCGCCCCGACGCCCGCGAGATGACCGACCGGGACTGGCAGCGTGGCGACGCCCATTCCGTCGGCGTGTTCCTCAACGGCGACGCGATCGCCGAACGCGACGCCTACGGCCGACGGGTGATCGACGACTCCTTCCTGCTGCTGCTGAACGGCTACTGGGAACCCGTCGACTTCCGCCTCCCCGACGAGTCCTACGGCGAGCGCTGGACGACCTTGATCGACACCGCCGCCCCGGAGGACATCCCCGACGAACGCGAACGCAAGGCAGGCACCCGGCTCCGCGTGGAACCCCGCAGCCTGGTCCTGCTCTCGCGGCCGTTCCGCAGTGGGTGACCGGGCGAACGAGCCCGCGAGCACCGGCCCGCCGGCGACCTGACCCGGGCGGCCTCCCCGGAGACGGGGTCCTCGACCGGCCGCTGCGGCACGATCCGCCGAGCCCCGTCAGTGCGAGCGGCGGGACGTGACCGTGAACTGTGCGCCGTCCGGGTCCCGCAGGATGGCCTCGTCCTCCTCCTCGCTCAGGACGCTGCCGCCGTGCTTCTCGGCGGTCCGGGCGCAGCCCACCACGTCGGCCACCGCGAAGTGGATCTGCCAGTGCGGCCGCACGGAGGGATCCGGAGCAGCCTCCACGGCGCCCGAGTCGATGCGCGCCACCACGTCGCCCCTGCTGCGCAGGACCACCTCGCCGCCCTCGTACTCCACCTCGCAGCAGCCCGGTGTGCCGGTGGCCCAGCCGAGGATCTCGCCGTAGAAGATCGCGGAATCGAAGGCGTTACGGGTGTGCAGCCGGATGAAGGTCGGGGCCGCCCGCCGCCAGGCCTCCCAGTTGCCGACCAGCTCTCCCTCCCAGATCCCGAAGGTGGCCCCGTCCCGGTCGGCGAGCAGCGCCGCCCGCCCCGGCGGGAACGACAGGGGCCCGACGGCGGCCGTACCGCCGCGCTCCCGGGCCCGTGACACGGCCTCGTTCGCGTCGGCCACGGCGAAGTACGGGGTCCAGGCGACCGCCATCTGCCACATGGCGGCCACCGCGGCGATCCCGGCGACGGGCACACCGTCGGCCAGCGCGATCCGGAAGTGCTCGCCGAGCTTGGCGCCACGCCACCGCCAGTCGAACAGGGCGGTGTAGAACTCCTGGGTGGCCCCCAGGTCGCGGCTGGTCAGGCTCACCCAGCACGGGGCGCCGAAGACGGAGTGCGTGGAGACGACCTCCCTCGTCCTGCGTCCACCGTCGGCAGGTTTGTCTTCGTTCATGGCAGTCGCGTCCTGGTCTCGGGGTCCGGCGGAGACCGGTCTGGCACCAGTGTCCAACCGGAAAGGGGTGCGCTGCCTGTCGAGTACCCCGGTGGTGTACGGCCGGCCGGGTGAGCATGAGGGAGGCATGGCGAAGGCGGAGCCCGACCGGGTCGCCGAGCTGTGGCCCGGTCGACGAGTGCTCAGCCGGTCTCCGCGAGCAGTTCCTCCCGCAGCCGGTCGAAGCAGCCGCTGAGCAGCCGGGAGACGTGCATCTGCGAGATGCCCAGCTGCTGGGCGATCCGGCTCTGGGTCATTCCGCCGAAGAACCTCAGGTAGAGGATGGTGCGCTCGCGTTCGGGCAGGGCCTGGAGGCACGGCTTGACCGCCGCGCGGTCGATCACCAGGTCGAAGCCGGGGTCCTGCCCGCCGAGCGAGTCCCCGAGCGCGTACCCTTCCGTTCCGGTCAGCCCGGCGTCCAGGGACAGCGCGGAGAAGCACTCCAGAGCCTCCATGCCGATGCGCACCTCGTCCTCGCTGAGCCGCGTGTGGTCGGCGATCTCGGCGACGGTGGGCGGCCGCCCGGACGTGGTCTGCGCCAGTTCCCTGAGGGCGCCGCGGACCCGGTTGCGCAGCTCCTGCACCCGGCGCGGCACATGCAGCGTCCACATGTGGTCACGGAAGTGGCGCTTGATCTCGCCGGTGATGGTGGGCACCGCGTACGCCTCGAAGGCGCGGCCGCGGGCCGGGTCGTAGTGGTCGACGGCCTTCACCAGGCCGAGGGCGGCCACCTGGTACAGGTCCTCCAGGGACTCCCCGCGACCGCGGAACCGTACGGCGATCCGCTCGGCCATGGGGAGCCAGAGCCGGACCAGCTCGTCCCGGAGCGCCCGGCGTCCGGGACCGTCGGCCAGCTGTGCGAGCCGCTCGAAGGACTCGACCGTGTCGGGGGCGTCGTCATGGGGGTGGGGCTTCGAACTGCTGTTGACAGGCATGGTGCGCACTTCTCTCAACAGGTGCTGGGTCGACAGACACCGTGGGACGTGCGCTCGGACCATGGAGAGGGCACCGGGGCGTCCGGCCGGAGCCGGCTCCCACGGACGTGCCTCCTGTCCGAAGCACTGTCGGTGGGATTCCCGCTGGCGCCTACAGCGAAACAATCTGGTAGATACGGGGCATATCAGGCTCCCTCTTGACCGCCTCTCGGGAGGCAATACCTCTGTGTCAGAGGTAATCTTCGAGAGTGGAATCCGAGTTCCCGGAAGAGCTGGCCGATGCGCTCGTACGGATCCAGCGGCTGATCCGGCGCCGGCTGCGCGGCGGCCTGACCCTGCCGCGCCTGCGCGGCGCCGAGGTGGAGCTGCTGCGGCTGGTCGAGAGCCGGCCCGGCCTCCGCATCTCGGATGCCGCCAGGGAACTGCACCTGGCCGGCAACTCCGTGTCGACCCTGGTCAACCACCTCGTCCGGGACGGCTACCTGACCCGCGAGACCGACCCGGCAGACCGGCGGGCCGCCCGGCTGCTGCTCACCGAGGCCGCCGAGAGGCGGCTCCGGGACTGGCAGCGCCGCCGGACCGAACTGGTCGGCAGGCACCTGGCCCGGCTGGACGAGGCCGACCGGGAGGCCCTGCAGGCGGCCCTCCCGGCGCTGCGCAAGCTGGCCGTCACCCTGTACGAGGAGGCCGAGGAGACATGACGAGCGACACCCCCGCACCGCCCGCCGAAGCCGTCACCTGCACCCGCCTCGCCTACTCCTTCGGGGACACCAGGGCGGTCGACGGACTCGACCTGGCCGTCCGCGAGGGCGAGGTGTTCGGACTGCTCGGCCCCAACGGCGCCGGCAAGAGCACCGCCATCCGCTGCATCACCACGCTCCTCCCGGTCCCGGCCGGCATGGTCCGGGTCTTCGGGCACGACGCCGCCAAGGAGCGCATGGCGGTACGCCGCCTCCTCGGCTACGTCCCGCAGCAGCTGTCCGCCGACAGCGGGCTCACCGGACGGGAGAACGTCGCCCTGTTCGCCCGGGTCTTCGACGTGCCGCGCCGCGAGCGCGCCGAACGCGTCGCCCAGGCCCTGACCGCCGTCGGCCTCGCCGACGCCGCCGACCGGCTCGCCGGCACCTACTCCGGCGGCATGGTCCGCCGCCTCGAACTCGCCCAGGCCCTGGTCAGCGCGCCCCGGCTGCTCATCCTGGACGAGCCCACCATCGGCCTGGACCCGATCGCCCGCACCGGCGTCTGGGAGCACATCGACGCCGTCCGCTCCGCCACCGGCATGACCGTCCTGGTCATCACCCACTACATGGACGAGGCCGACCAGTACTGCGACCGGGTCGGTCTGATGCACCGCGGCCGCGTCCGCGCCCTGGGCACCCCGGCCGAGCTGTGCAGGGGGCTCGCCGAACGCCGCGGCACGGACACCCTGCCCACGCTGGAGGACGTCTTCCGGGACATCGCCGGCAGCGGCCTCGACTCCGGAGGAGGTTTCCGCGATGTCCGAAGCACCCGCCGCACCGCGCACCGCGTCGGCTGACGCCACCGCCGCCGGCACGGCCCTGCTGCTCAGCCCGCCCCGGCCCCGCGCGGGCTGGCGGCTGCTGCCCGCCCGGGTCGTCGCGATGTGTGCCGTCGAACTGCAGAAGCTGCGCCACGACCGCACCGAGCTGTACACCCGGGCGGTCCAGCCGGCCCTGTGGCTGCTGATCTTCGGCCAGACCTTCACCCGGATCCGGGCGATACCCACCGGAGGCATCCCCTACACCGACTACCTGGCGCCCGGCATCATCGCCCAGTCCGCGATGTTCATCGCCATCTTCTACGGCATCCAGATCATCTGGGAACGGGACGCCGGCATCCTGAACAAGCTCCTCGTCACCCCCACCCCGCGCTCGGCGCTGATCACCGGCAAGGCGTTCGCGGCCGGTGTGAAGTCGCTGGTCCAGGCCGTCGTCGTCATCGTCATCGCCGCCCTGCTCGGCGTAGCCCTCACCTGGAACCCGCTGAAGCTGCTCGGCGTGGCCGCGGCCGTGGTCCTCGCCTCCGCGTTCTTCTCCTGCCTGTCGATGACCATCGCCGGCATCGTCCTCAGCCGTGACCGGCTGATGGGCTTCGGCCAGGCCGTCACCATGCCGCTGTTCTTCGCCTCCAACGCCCTGTACCCCGTCTCGGTGATGCCGGGCTGGCTCCAGGCCGTCAGCAAGGTCAACCCGCTCAGCTACCAGGTCGACGCCCTGCGCGGCCTCCTGCTCGGCACGCCCGCCCACCTCGCCGCCGACTTCGGCGTGCTGACAGTGGCCGCCGCCCTAGGGATCACCGCGGCCTCCGCGCTGCTCGGCCGACTGGCCCGCTGATCTTGCCGCCGGACGTGATGTGCGGCACGCACCCGCGGGCCGCCCGGGACCCCGGTGACGGGATTCTTCCTGGGCAGCGCTTTGATCACCGATCAAAGCGGGCGAACCCCCTGGCCACAGCGCATTCTGCTCATTTGACAGTGCGCTGAGAGCACAGATAGACAGCAACCCTCTGAGGTCGAGAGGGACACTGTGTACGAGCCGAACGTGGTCGGGGACTGGCACGAGTACGACGAGCATGCCGGTCTGCGGGTCCGCGTCCACCGTCTGGAGGCGGCCGAGCCGCCGCGCGGACGGGACGACGCCGCGGCCGGGCTGACGTACTTCACTGTCCGGGTGACGGTCGAGAACCGCGGTGCGCGGCACTACGGCATCCACCTCGAGGACGGTCAGATGGACATCCGGGTCGGACCGGACGGGGAAGGCGCGTTCATCGACTGGCGCAACTCCCAGTTCATCGAGGGTTTCGACGTCTATCCGCTGCGCCGGGCCACCGCCGTGCTTTACGCGGCCGCCCCCGAAGCCTCCCTCACCCACGTGGACGTACAGGTCCAGCTGCGGGTGGACGAGGAGTGGGCCGACCGCCGGCTGTGGGCGGGCGGCATCGGTGTCCTGGAGGGCACCGCGGCGGCCGCCCCCGCGGGCACCGGGCAGAGCAGCCTGGCCCACCAGGTCAGCGCCTTCCTGAAGGACCAGACGGAGCCGGGCAGCGCCTGACGCGGGTCAGTGCGGGATGCCGTCGATGATCTCCCGCGCCCCCTGCCGCAGCAGCGACACCGCGACCGAGGTGCCGAGCGTGGCCGCGTCCAGCCGCCCCGCCCATTCGTGCGCGTTCAGCCGCGTCTTGCCGTCCGGGGTGAACACGCAGGCCCGCAGGGAGAGTTCACCGCTGCGGTCCACGCGCGCGAAACCGGCGATGGGGCTGTTGCAGTGCCCCTGGAGCACATGCAGGAACATCCGCTCGGCCGTGGCCTCCCGGTGGGTGTCCGGATCGCCGAGTCCGCTGACCGCGTCGATCAGCTCGCTGTCGCCCTCCCGGCACTGCAGGGCGAGGACGCCCGCGCCGATCGGGGGCATCATCGCCTCCGTGGACAGCACCTCGCTGATCACGTCCTGGCGGCCGATCCGCTCCAGACCGGACACCGCGAGCAGCAGCGCGTCCGCCTCGCCGGCAGCCAGCTTCGCCAGCCGCCGGTTGGCGTTCCCGCGGAACGGGACGCACTCCAGGTGCGGGTGGGTGGCGGCCAGTTGGGCGACCCGGCGCACCGACGAGGTGCCGATCCGGGTGCCGGCCGGCAGCTCGTCGAGGGTGAGTCCGCCCGGGTGCACCAGCGCGTCGCGGATGTCGTCCCGCTCGAGGAACGCGGCGAACACCGTGCCTGCGGGCAGCGGCCGGTCGGCGGGCACGTCCTTGACGCAGTGCACCGCGAGGTCCGCCTCCCCGGCCAGCAGGGCCGCGTCCACCTCCTTGGTGAACGCCCCCTTGCCCTCGACCTGGGACAGGTCGCCGAGCCACTTGTCCCCCGTGGTCTTCACGGGCACGACCTCGGTGCGCATCCCCGGATGCAGCACCCCCAACTCGGTGCGCACACGCTCGACCTGGGCGAGGGCCATCGGCGAGTCACGGGAGACGATTCGGATGAGTTCCGGGACGGACATGGGGACACGATAGACCCTCGGAAGCGACGGTCCGTCATGCCCCCTGCGCAGAATCGGATGTCTGCCGGCCCTCAGGCGTTCGGGTCGAAGGCGATCCCGGACGGCTTGGCCGAGGCGAGGTGGGAGGCGAAGTTCGCGTCCTTCAGGCCGAAGTTGGCGCTGCCGAAGTCGTAGGCGCTCAGCTTGTCGCGCAGGCCCGCCGGATAGCCGTTCCAGCCGACCAGCGGCGGGTACTGCCAGGTGTGCCTGTGGTTCTCCGGCGGCTCGTCGTTCCCGCCCGCGAGCCGGAAGCAGTGCGTCCTGATGCCGTCCTTGTGGTAAACGATCTTCGGGTGGCCGCCCTCGAAACGGACCTCGGAGACCGGGTGCACCGTGAACGAGCCGTGGTTGGACGTCGACACGTACCGCACCTGCCCGTCCTGCACCCACACCACCACGTGCTCCCAGTCGTGCCGGTGCCCGCCGATGCTGCTGCCGGCCACCGCCTGGTCCTTCTCGAAGTAGAGGCCGTACAGATAGGCGCACCAGCCGTGGTTGCACCTGTAGCGCGAGTAGCTGTTGGTGTTGTCCAGGTCGGAGGCGTCCCGGCACGCCCCGTTGAGGGCGCCGGTCGGCTTCAGGCCGCCGTTGACCGTGCCGTCGGAGCCGATGGCGGGCGTCGGGTAGCAACCGTCCGTGTCGTAGTCGAAGGCCGGCTGGTACGTCAGCTCGGCGGGCTCGGCGCTGCCGGGCAGTGCCCGGGGCGGGGCGGCGAAGGCGGAGGTGGGGAAGGCGACGACGAGGGCGGTGGCACCGGCCAGTGCGGCGAGCCATCTGCCGCGCCGGACACGGGATGCGAACGACGACATGGGACCTCCAACAGCGGCGGGGCGCAGGGGAGTTCAGCATCCCGGCCGAGGGTGTCGCTGCCAAGACGTCCCCGGCGTTGCAGAGATGAAGCCCCGCCCAACAGGTGTCGCGTCGCCTCAGCCGAGGTCTTCCGGGACCTCCGCGGACGAATCCTCCGGTGCGAGGTCCGGGCGCAGCCGCAGCCACGACGGCTGGCGGAGCATCCCGGCCCGGGTCCGGGTGCTGTAGCTGACCTCGCCGACCAGCCGGGGCAGCACCCAGCGGGCGTCCGGGATCCGCGGCACCGGGTCGAAGGGGCACCGGCTGCTCGCGGCGGCCCGCAGCAGTGCGGCCAGTTCCGTCCGCTCCGCCTCGCTCCAGCCGGTGCCCACCCCGCCGACGTACCGCAGCCGGCCGCCGGCCCGCTGGCCGACCAGCAGCGCGCCCGGCAGCCCGGTCAGCCGCCCCTTGCCGGGCAGCCAGCCGCCCACGATCACGTCCTCGCTGCGCATGTTGCGGATCTTGATCCAGGCGCGGGAGCGCACCCCGGGCTCGTACACCGAGTCCAGCCGCTTGCACACCAGCCCTTCCAGACCGTGCTCCCGGGTCGCGCGAAGGGCCTGGGCGCCGTGCCCGGTCACCGCGGCCGGCGTCGACCAGTGCGACCCGGCCAGGCCCAGCTCCTCCAGCCGCGCCCGCCGCCGCGTATAGGGGAGCCCCAGCAGCGGCCCGTCCAGGTAGGGCACGTCGAACAGCACCAGGTGGACCGGCACCTGGGCGGCCCGGCGAGCCGCTCGCGCGGGGGAGTGGGCGAGCCCCATCCGGCTCTGCAGCAGCTGGAAGTCCGCCCGGCCCCGCTCGTCCAGGGCCAGTACCTCGCCGTCCAGGACGGCGGCCGTGGCGCCCAGGACGTCGCCGAGCGGCCGGAGTTCGGGGTAGGCGGCGGTGATCTCCTCGCCGGAGCGGGCGCGCAGCAGCACACTGCCGTCGCCGGGCAGATAGATCATCGCGCGCTGGCCGTCCTGCTTGGTCTCGTACGCCCACCGCTCGTCCTGGGCGGCGGGCGGCAGCCTGCCGGGGGTGGCGAGCATCGGCACGACGAGCGGCAGGGTCACGGCGGTCACGGCTGAAGGTGTCGACCGCTGCGGGCGCCCTCACGCGCCTTTCGGCGCCGGTTCCCCTGAACGGGCCCGTCTCAGCGGCCCGCCGCCTCGGGCCGGGCCGCCACGAGGCCCGACTGATAGGCCGGCGCCACGAGTTGGGCGCGGTCGCGGGCCGCCAGTTTCGTCATGGCCCGGTGGACGTGGGTGCGCACCGTCAGCGGGGACACGAACAACCGCGCCGCGATCTCCTGGTTGGACCGGCCCTGCGCCGCCAGCGCCGTCACCTCCCGTTCCCGGGCGGTGAGCGCGGCGATCCGCCCGGGAACGGGAGGGCGGTCGCCGGAGTCCGGTGCAGCCAGGAAGCGGGTGATCAGCGTCCGGGTGGCGGCGGGGGAGAGCAGGGCTTCCCCGGCGGCCACCGCGCGGATGCCGGCGAGCAGCTCCGCGGCGGTGACGTCCTTGCACAGGAAGCCGCTCGCCCCTGCCCTGAGCGCCTGGACGACGTACTCGTCGGCGTCGAAGGCGGCCAGGATCAGCACCCGGGTGCCGGTCAGGTTCCGGTCGCCGCAGACGGCGGCGGTGGCGGCCAGGCCGTCCGGGCCGGGCATCCGGATGTCCATCAGCACCACGTCCGGCCGGAGCGCACGGGCGAGCGCGAGGGCCTCGGCGCCGTCCGCCGCCTCCGCCACCACCTCCATGCCGTCACAGGTGTCGATCAGGATCCGGAAGGTGGCCCGCAGCAGGGCCTGGTCGTCGGCGAGCAGCACACGGATCGTCATGGGGTCCGTCCTCCGTCCGGGGCGCGCGGTCCGGTGGCCTCGGTGGCCGGGCCCGCCGCTCACGCGTGGTGCAGATAGGCGAGCACGGCCAGCACCCGGCGGTGCCCGATGTCGCTGGGCGGCAGCCCCAGCTTCAGGAAGACGTTGCCGATGTGCTTGCTGACCGAGCGTTCGGTGATGACGAGGGTCCGGGCGATGGTGGTGTTGTCGTGGCCCTCGGCCATCAGGTGCAGCACCTCACGCTCGCGCGGGGTGAGCGCGTCCAGGGGCGAGTCCTGGCGGCGGGTCATCAGCTCCGTCACCACCTCCGGGTCGAGGGACGTGCCACCACCCGCGACCCGCTCCAGCGTGTCGAGGAACTCGTCGACCCGGCCGACCCGGTCCTTGAGCAGGTAGCCCACGCCGCGGGCGCCGCCGCTCAGCAACTCGGCGGCATACGACTCCTCGACGTACTGCGAGAGCACCAGCACCGGCAGTCCGGGCAGGTGCCGGCGCGCGTCGAGAGCCGCCCGCAGACCTTCGTCGCGGAAGTGCGGCGGCATCCGTACGTCCAGTACGGCGATGTCGGGGCGGTGGGACAGCAGCGCCGGAAGGATCTCCGGACCCGTGCCGGCGACCCCGGCCACCTCGTGCCCGGCGGAGGTCAGCAGCAGGACCAGCCCCTCGCGCAACAGGGCGTTGTCCTCGGCGATCACCACACGCACGGCAACTCCACCTCGGTCGGTCGGGCCCCGGCGGGGCTGGTCATGGTCGTCGTACCGCCGAGCACGGCGACCGGGCGACGGATGCCGGGCCTCGGCCGCTCCGTGGGGCGGCCCGCCGGACACGGCCCGCCCCCTTGCCCGCCAGGAGAAACGGTCTCCCCGAGGGTGAACCGGACGGCGCGACCGCTCCCCGGAGGCTGCTCCCCGGAAGCCGGGCCGTTGGTGCCTAGGCCACGGCTTCGGTGGAAGCCTCCATCGCCGCCGGGGCGGGGCCGACGTCTGCCGGGCGGTGGCGGGGCAGGAAGGAGGCGAGGACGAAGGCCAGGACGGCGGCACCGGCACCGATCGCCATGACGACCTTGAATCCGTTCTCCGACGGCAGAGCGTGACCGCCCAGGTCGACGGTCATCTGCGCGAGGATCACGCCCGCGACCGCGCTGGCCACCGAGGTGCCGATGGACCGCATCAGCGTGTTGAGGCTGTTGGCGGCGGCGGTCTCCGACGCGGGCACGGCTCCCATGATCAGGGCGGGCATGGCGCCGTAGGCGAAGCCGACACCCGCGCCGATGACACAGGACACCAGGACCAGATGCCAGACCTCGCTCATCAGCACGATGTTGAGGCCGTACCCGGCCGCCACGATGACCGCGCCGATCATCAGCGTGATCTTCGGCCCACGGGACTTGGTGATCAGGGCGGAGACGGGTGCCATGGCCATCATGACCAGGCCCTGCGGGGCCATCACCAGACCCACGGTCATCATGGACCTGCCCAGGCCGTACCCGGTCTGTGTGGGCAGCTGGAGCAGCTGCGGCAGGACCAGGGACATCGCGAACATCGAGAAGCCGAACGCGATCGAGGCCAGGTTGGTGAACAGCACCTGGCGGCGGACGGTGGTGCGCAGGTCGACCAGCGGCTGTGCCGTCCGCAGTTCGAAGAGGCCCCAGGCCAGCAGGACGACGACCGCCAGCGCGAACAGACCCAGCGTGGTGCCGCTGCCCCAGCCCCAGTCGGCGCCCTTGGAGACGGCCAGCAGCAGCGAGACGAGTCCGACCGCCATGCCGAGCGAGCCGACGAGGTCGAAGCGGCCGCCGGTGCGCACGCGGGACTCGGGTACCAGGGTCAGCACCAGCGCGAAGGCGACGACGCCGAGGACAGCGGAGGTCCAGAACAGCACGTGCCAGTCGAAGTGGTCGGCGATGAAGGCGGCGGCGGGCAGACCGAGGGCACCGCCGACCCCGAGCGAGGCACTCATCAGCGCGGTCGAGCCGGCCAGCCGCTCCGGCGGCAGTTCGTCGCGCATGATGCTGATGCCCAGCGGCACCACGGCGGCCGCGAGACCCTGGAGGGCACGACCGACGATCATCGGGACCAGGGTGTCGCTGAGCGCGCAGACCACCGAGCCGGCCACCAGCAGCACCAGGCTGACCAGCAGCAGGCGCCGCTTGCCGAACATGTCGCCGAGCCGGCCGGCCACCGGAGTGGCGACCGCCGCGGCGAGCAGCGTTGCGGTGACCGCCCAGGCGGCGTTGGACGCCGAGGCGTGCAGATAGACGGGCAGCTCGGGGACGATCGGGATCACCAGGGTCTGCATCAGCGACACGGTGATACCGGCGAGAGCGAGCACCGCGACCACGGCGTTCGCACGCGGCGAGGCGGCTCTGCCGGCCTCGGCGGACCGGACGGGGGCGTCGGACATGAGAAACGGACCTTCCGTAGCACTGAGGAACGAGGATATTTAAGTCAAGTGATTGACTTACTTTAGCGGTGTGCGGAGGCGAGGCGCGCGGGGCCCGGCGGTCAAGGGTGCGGCGCGCCCCGTAGGCTTCCCTGGCTGGACCTCGCCGCCCCGGTCGAGGACCTGGAGCGGCGCGCGGGACTGGCCGCACCAGGGCGATGCGCAGTCCCGGAGCGGTGGTGAGCATGGCGCGCAGGACGGCGCGGGCGGAACAGGTCAGCGCGACGCGGGAGGCGATCCTGATCGCGGCGGAACGGCTGTTCGCCGAGCACGGCGTGTACGCCGTCTCCAACCGCCAGGTCAGCGAGGCCGCCGGCCAGGGCAACAACGCCGCGGTCGGCTACCACTTCGGCACCAAGGCCGACCTGGTCCGCGCGGTGGCACGCCGGCACGCCCGGCCCGTCGAGGTGCTGCGGGAACGGGCTCTGGCGGCGGTCGGCGACTCCGCCGACGTACGCGACTGGGTCGACTGCCTGGTGCGCCCGGTGACCGAGCACCTCGCCGGGCTGGGCAGCCCCACCTGGTACGCCCGGTTCTGCGCCCAGGTGATGACCGACCCGGCGCTGCACGAGATCGTGGTCGAGGAGTCCCTGACCTCTCCGGCGCTGCGGGAGGCGATCGACGGCCTGAACCGCACCCTGCCCGAGTTGCCCGCCGACGTGCGCGCCGAACGCGGCCAGATGGTCCGGGTACTGATCCTGCACACCTGTGCCGAGCGGGAGAGGGCCCTCGCCGAGGGCAGCGCGACCCCGCGCGCGACCTGGAGCGAGGTCGCCGGCGGGCTCGCCGACGCGATCGTGGGGCTGTGGCTGGCGCCGGTCGGCGGCGCCCGCTGACCCCTCACGCATCGAAGGTCACCACGATCTTCTCCCCGGCCCCCGGTGTTCGCGCCAGCTCGAAGGCCCGCTCGGCCGCGGAGAACGGGACCCGGTGGCTGATCAGCTGCGCGAAGCGCTCGTGGTGCTCGACGAGCTGGGGCGTGACCTCGAAGATCTCGGTCGGATAGCCCTGCGAGGCGACGAGGGTCAGCTCGCTGCGCAGCATGCCCCCGAGGTCGATCTCGGACCCCTCCTTCTGCACGGCCACCATGACCAGCTTGGCGCCCCACTTCGCCGACGCGACGACGGTGTTGAAGACGGCGGCGGCACCGGCGGCGTCGATGTAGACGTCGGTGCCCGGCCGGGGCTGGCCGAGCGCGTTGGCGCCCGGTCCGTGCAACTCGGTCAGCCGGGCGACCACGTCCTCCTCGGCGGAGTCGATCACGGCGTCCGCGCCGACGGCGAGGGCCTTCTCCAGGCGTCCGGGCAGGATGTCGACCACCACCACGTGCTCGACACCGCGCAGCTTCAGCCAGATGGCGGCCCCGAGCCCGATCGGCCCGGCCCCGAACACCACCGCCTTGTCCTGCGGACGGGCCGCGGACCGGTTGACGCAGTGCAGGGCGACGGCCATCGGCTCGTTGAGGGAGGCGACCTCGAAGGGCACGGTGTCGGGGAACACCGCGACGCTGCGGCCCACTTCGGCGTTCTCGACGAGCAGGTACTCGCTCATGGCGCCGTACCGGCCGCCGCAGCCGATGATGCCGGTGGGCGCGGCCTGCGGATCGACCACCACGCGGTCGCCCGCCTTCAGACCCGCGACCTCGGCGCCGACCGCGACGATCTCGCCGGCCGGCTCATGGCCCAGGGCGACGGGGACCAGGTCGCCTCCGAGGTGGGCGCGGGCCGGCATGCCGCCCATGTGCAGGAAGGTGACGTCGGTGCCGCAGATCCCGCAGGCCCGGATCTTCACGAGGACGTCCTTCGGCCCGGGCTCGGGACGTTCGACGTCCACCACCTCGACCTCGCCGACGCCGGCGGTCCGTACGGACTTCATGGTGGCCATGGGGTGACTCGCTTTCCGGAGGTCAGGGGGTGAGCGGGGGCGGGCGGTGGACGCCCGGGCCAGCTTGCTTGAGTTAGGCAAGCATATGTGGGTTACTTGAGTCAAGCAAGCTCATGGGCCGTCTGTGTCAGGCAGGCGGGAGAGGAGGGTGGTGGTCATGCCCGCAGATCTCCAGGCATCCGTCCGTGGCGGCGGACAGCATCTCCTGGTCGCCGCCGGCGAACCGGACGCCGCCGAACTGCTCGCCACCACGCTGGAGTTGGCGGGCTACCGGATCGGCACGGCGGACACCGGGCCGGACATCGCCCGGCGGCTCAGGGAACGCCCCTACCAACTGGTCCTGGTCGACGCGGAGTTGCCGGGGCTGGCCGACCTGGCGCGCGTGGGAGCGGTCGCCTACCGTCCCGCGGTGCTCCTGCTCGCCGGCTGTGCCGTGCTGCCCCGGCTCGTCCCCGCCCTCGGAGCGGGCGAGCGCGACTGCGTCACCAAACCCGTCCGGATCGCCGAAGTCCTGGCGAGGATCCAGGTGTTACTGCGCACCGGCACCTCCGGTGACCCCGGACGGCGGGGGAGCGCGCTGCACTACGCCGACCTGGTGCTGGACGACGCGACCTGCCGGGTCGGCCGAGGGAGCCGCACGCTCGACCTGAGCCCCGCCGAGTACCGGCTCCTGCGCCATCTCCTCGTCAATGCCCACAAGGTGCTCTCCAAGGAGCAGATCAGCCAGTGCGTGTGGGGCGAGTTCCGCGGCGAGAACGCCATCGAGCAACTCGTCTCCCGCGTCAGGCGCAAAGTGGACCGCGATGAGCCCGCGCTGATCCACACGCGCCGAGGATTCGGCTACTGGCTCGGCGACGCCGTCTGAACGTCCTTTCCACTCCGCCTCGTTGAGGCTCGCTCACTTCCTGTCGTGAGCTGCATCACGTCAGGGTTCGGTCAGGAGACGCACCGGAAGCGGTCAGCCTGCTCTGTTTGCATGTGCTCATCCCGGAGTCCCCCACCACCGAGGAGAGGTCATGTCCGACCCCCTGGTCCCCGAGTTCCCGATGCCGAGGGCGGCCCGCTGCCCCTTCGACCCGCCGCCTGCCCTGAAGGAGCTGCAGGAGCGGGCCCCGCTGGTCAGGGTGCGGCAGTGGGACGGCAGCGAGTCCTGGCTGGTCACCTGCTACGCCGACCAGCGCGCGCTGCTCGGCGATCCGAGGGTCAGCGCGGATCCCGACCGCCCCGGCTACCCGACCAAGGCGAGCCCGTCCGCCGGCGAGGGCAAGCTCAGCTTCATCATGATGGACGACCCCGAACACGCCCGGCTGCGCCGCATGGTGACGGCCCCCTTCGCCGTCAAACGCGTCGAGGCGCTGCGGCCCGCGGTCCAGCGCATCGTGGACGGCCTGATCGGCGACCTGCTGGCCGGACCGGGCCCCGCGGACCTCGTCGAGGCGTTCGCCCTGCCCCTCCCCTCCCTGGTCATCTGCGAGCTGCTCGGCGTGCCCTACGACGACCACGCCTTCTTCCAGGACCACACCAGGACCATGGTCCACCGGGACGCCACACCCGAGCAGCGCGGACAGGCGAGCCGCGAGGTGGCCGCCTACCTCGCCGGCCTCATCGGCGCGCGCATCGCCGCGCCCCGGGACGACCTGCTCTCAGGCATCGCCGGACGCGTCACCGCCGGCGAACTGACCGACCAGCAGGCGACGGAGATGGCCCTCCTGCTGCTCGTCGCGGGCCACGAGACCACCGCCAACATGATCGCCCTCGGCACGCTCGCCCTGCTCCGGCACCCCGATCAGCTCGCCCTGCTCCGCGAGAGCGACGACGCCGGGTTCGTCGCCGGAGCCGTCGAGGAATTGCTGCGCTACCTGCACATCACCCACCTCGGCCGGCGCCGCACCGTCACCGAGGACATCGAGATCGCCGGCTAGGTCCTCAAGGCCGGCGAGGGCTTGATCATGGCCAACGAGATCGGCAACCGGGACCCCGAGGTCTTCCCCGACCCGGACCGCCTCGACCTCACCCGGGACGCCCGCCGCCACGTCGCCTTCGGCTTCGGCGTCCACCAGTGCCTCGGACAGCCGCTGGCCCGCATGGAGTTGCAGGTCGTCTACGGCACCCTCTACCGCCGCATCCCCACCCTGCGGCTCGCCGGCGACCTCCAGGACGTCCCGTTCAAGCACGACGCGTTCATCTACGGCGTCCACGAGCTGCCGGTCGCCTGGTGACCCGGCCCCACCCGGAGAACTCGTACAGCAAGGAGACGACCATGCGTGTGGAACTGGACGAGCCCAAGTGCGTAGCGTCGGGGCAGTGCGTGCTGGCCGCCCCCGAGGTGTTCGACCAGCGGGACGAGGACGGTATCGCCTTCCTGCTGGACACCACGCCCGGCGAGGACTCCCTCGACGGGGTCCGCGAGGCGGTGGCGGTCTGCCCGGCCGCCGCGATCCGCCTGGCGGAACGGTGAACCGGATCGTCGTCGTCGGCGCCTCGGCCGCCGGGCTCGCCGCGGCCGAGACCTTCCGCCGCGAGGGGTACGACGGCACGCTCACTCTCGTCGGTGACGAACCGCATCCGCCCTACGACCGGCCCCCGCTCTCCAAGCAGGTGCTGGCCGCCGCGTGGCCCCCGGAGCGGGTGCGGCTGCGCCCGCCCGCCGGCCTGGCCGCACTCGGCCTCGACCTGCGGCTCGGCACGGCCGCGACCGGCTTGGACGCGGCGGAGCGTACGCTGCGTCTGGCCGACGGCCGGCAACTGCCGTACGACGGACTCGTCATCGCCACCGGAGTGCGTCCGCGCCGGCTGCCCGGGGAGGGTGCGCACGTCCTGCGCACCCTCGACGACGCCCTCAACCTGCGGGACCGGCTGCGGCCGGGGGTACGGCTGGTGGTGGTCGGGGCCGGATTCCTGGGCACGGAGGCCGCCGCCGTGGCCGTCACGCTGGGCGCGCGGGTCACACTGCTGGAACCGGCGCCGGTGCCGCTCGCGCACGTGGTCGGCGAGGAGGTGGGCCGGGTGCTCTCCCGCGTGCACCTGGAGCGGGGCGTGGACCTGCGCACCGGGGTCACGGTCAGGGAGGTGACCGAGGAGGGCGTGCGGCTCGGGGACGGCCGGGAGGTCGAGGCCGACGAGGTCCTGGTCGCCGTCGGCTCGTTGCCCAACACGGAGTGGCTGGCCGGCAGCGGGCTCACCGTGGCCGACGGGGTGGTGTGCGACGCGTACTGCGCGGCTGCGCCGGGTGTGTACGCAGCCGGGGACGTGGCCCGCTGGCACCACCCGCACTTCGGTGTGCCGATGCGGATCGAGCACCGCATCCACGCGGCCGAACAGGGCATGGCCGCCGCCCGGCACCTCCTCGACCCCGAGGCGCGCAAGCCGTTCGCGCCGGTGCCGTACTTCTGGTCGGACCAGTACGACCTGAGGATCCAGGCGTACGGGTACCTGCGCGGGCACGACGAACTGGCCGTCGTCGGCGGCGACTTGGCCGAGGGCCGCTTCGTGGCCGCGTACCGCAATGGCGACCGGCTCACCGGAGCGCTCGCGGTCGGGATGCCGCCCAAGACGATCCGACGGTGGCGGCAGTCCGTCGCGGCGGGCGCGCGCTGGGAGGCGGTGGGCTGACCTGAACCCGGTGGGTGGCGTGGGGCTGACCTGCGTCCGGGCGAGGTGAGGGGCTGGGGTGGGTTGGCGCGTGCCTGGTGCTCGTGGTGGGTGGTGTGGGGTCGGCCCGCGCTCGGTGCTCGTGGTGGGTGGCGGGGTTGCCCCGTGCCTGGTGTCGGTGCCGGTGCCGGTGCCGGTGCCGGTGCCGGTGCCGGTGTCGGTGTCGGTGGTGGGCGTCGTGGAGCCGGCCCGCGTCCGGTGCCGGCGACCAGTGGCGTTGGGCCGACCCGCTCCCGGTGCCGGCCGGCGAGTGGCTGTGGACCGGCCCGGCGCCGCCGTCCGTACCGGGGCGGTCGTCAGGTGCGCGTGGTCAGGATGGCGGTTGCGTTCGCGGCGACGACCGCGCCGATACCCGCCCACTCCGGCACGCCGAGCCCCTGGCCGAGGACGACCCAGCCGACCACGGCCGCGAGCACCGGATTGACACTCATGAACAGCCCGAAGGTCTGTGCGGGCACGGTCCGCAGGGCGAGCAGGTCGGCTAGGTACGGCACGGCCGAGGAGAGCACCCCGGCGGCGACGGCGCACAGCACGGCGCCGGCCGTCGGCGGGTGCCGTACGGCGACGAGGATCCCGACGGGCAGGAAGGCCGTCGCCGACACCGCGGCGGCGGCCGCCGCACCCTGGGCGCCGGGGATGCGGCGGCCGACGACCCGGTTGAGCAGGATGTACGACGCCCAGCAGCAGGCCGCCACCAGACCGAGACCCATCCCCACGTAGTCGGCGGAGGGCTGCGGGCGCATGAGGACGACGACCCCGGCCGCGGCCAGCACCGCGCACCCCGCGTCCAGCCGGCGCCGGGACGCCGCCAGCGCGATGGCGAGCGGGCCGAGGAACTCCAGGGTCACCGCGAGACCCAGGCCGATCCGGTCGACCGCGGTGTAGAGGGTGAGGTTCATCGTGCCGAAGACCGCCGCCAGCAGCAGTACCGGCCACCACTGGCGCCAGATGAAGGCCCGCAGCCGGGGCCTGCCGACGGCCAGCAGGACCAGCGCGGCGACGTACTGACGCACCGCCACCACCCCGAGGGGCCCGAGCACGGGGAAGGCCAGCGCCCCGATGGCTGCGCCGGTCTGGTTGGACAGGCCGCTGCCGAACATCGTGGCCACGCCGGCCGTTCGCCGGGCCGGGGGCGTGGAGCGGGACGCGGTCGTGGGCCCGGTCGCGGCGGCAGGGCGTTCGAGAGCTTGAGGCATATCCGGATCGTGCGCCGCCGACATGCTTGCGCAAAATGCATGCACCTCTCGATCTATACGCTGAACGCATGTATGACGCGGACATCGACCTGCGGCAGCTCCGCTGCCTCGTGGCCATCGTCGACGAGGGCACCTTCACCGACGCGGCCATCGCTCTCGGCGTCTCCCAGGCCGCCGTATCCCGCTCCCTGGCCTCCCTGGAACGGGCCCTGGGCGTACGGCTGCTCCGGCGCACCTCGCGTGCGGTGACCCCGACCGCGGCCGGGCTGCGCGTGCTGGCGCAGGCCCGGCGGGTGCTCGCGGACGTGGCCGAGCTGGTCCGGGAGGCCACCTCGGGGCACGAGCGGGTGCGGATCGGCTACGCATGGTCGGCGCTCGGCCGCCACACCGTGGCCTTCCAGCGACGCTGGACCGCCGAGCACCCCGACACCGACCTGCACCTGGTGCGGGTCAACTCCCCGTCCGCGGGCCTCGCCGAGGCTGCCTGCGACCTCGCGGTCGTCCGCCGTCCTCTCGACGACCGGCGCTTCGGTACCGCCCTGGTCGGCCTGGAACGGCGTCTGTGCGCGCTCGCCGCCGACGACCCCCTGGCCAGGCGCCGCTCCGTCCGGCTCGCCGACCTCGCCGGGCGCACGCTCCTCGTCGACCGCCGCACGGGCACGGCCACGCCGGAACTGTGGCCGGCCGATGCCCGGCCGGCCGTCGAGGAGACGCACGACGTGGACGACTGGCTCACCGTCATCGCCGCCGGACGCGGCATCGGGGTGACGGCCGAGTCCACCGCGAACCAGTATCCGAGGCCCGGCATCGTCTACCGGCCGGTGCGCGACGCCGAACCCGTCGCCGTGCGCCTCGCCTGGTGGCGGGACGATCCGCACCCGGCCCATCAGGCCGTGCGCGAACTGCTCACGGAGCTGTACCGGGCGGACTGAGGCACACTACGGAAAGCGCGAACAAAATTGTTGACAATCTTGTCTGGCTAGATTTAGGTTCGACAAGCACTCACTCAGGGAGGGCACGATGCCGAAGGAAGCCCGTCCGACCACCGGAGAGCAGGCCAAACAGCATGCGCTCACGCTGCTGCGGCAGGCGATCCTGCACGGCGAGATGGCACCGGCCCAGCGGCTGGTGGAGAACGAACTCGCCGAGCAGTTCGGTGTGACGCGGGCCAGCATCCGGGCGGCACTGATCGATCTGGAGGCGCAAGGACTGGTCGAACGGATCCGCAACCGCGGCTCGCGGGTGCGGGTGGTGACCGTGGAGGAAGCGGTCGCGATCACGGAGTGCCGCATGGTCCTGGAAGGGCTGTGTGCGGCCAAGGCGGCCGTCGCGGCGAGCGACGAGCAGCTGACCGAGCTGGCCGACCTCGGCGCGGCGATGCAGAAGGCCGTCGCCGACGGCGAGCCGGTGACGTACTCCGAACTCAACCACCAACTCCACGACCGGATCCGGGAGATCTCCGGGCAGCAGACCGCCGTCGAGTTGCTGGAGCGGCTGAACGCCCAACTGGTTCGCCACCGCTTCCAGTTGGCACTCAGGCCGGGGCGTCCGCAGCAGTCCCTGAGCGAGCACCTGGCGATGATCGAGGCGATCAGGACCAGGGATCCGCAGGCGGCCGAAGCGGCCGTCCGCGCCCACCTCGCCGGCGTGATCGACGCGCTCAGCGACTGACGCACCGCGCGCGGGACGAGGGGCGGGCGCGTACCTGTCCATCGAGGCAAGGGGACCGCAGGGGCACACCCCTGCGGTGAACCGGGCCTGAAAAGGGAGATCTCCGCAATGACGCACGCCCCCGCGCCTTTCCCAGCTCTCGACGTCGCCCGAGCGGGGGGACCCCCCTCCCCACCACGTTCCACTGCGGTCGTCACCGCGCACGCCGGGGACTTCGTATGGCGCGCGGGCGGAGCCATCGCCCTGGCTGCCGCCCGGGGCGAGCAGGTCACCGTCGCCTGCCTGACCTTCGGCGAGCGCGGCGAGTCCGCCAAGGCGTGGCGTGCGGGGAAGACGCTGGAGGAGATCAAGGCGATACGCCGCGAGGAGGCGGAGCGGGCCGCGGCCACCCTCGGCGCCGAGGTGCGCTTCTTCGACGCCGGCGACTATCCGCTGGTCGCCAGTGCCGAGCTGACCGACCGGCTCGTCGCCCTCTTCCGCGAGACACAGCCCGACGTCGTGCTCACCCATCCGGCCGAGGACCCCTACAACGGCGACCACCCCGCCGCCCACCGTATGGCCCTGCAGGCCCGCGTCCTCGCCCAGGCCATCGGCTACCCCGGCCCCGGCGAGATCATCGGCGCCCCGCCCGTCTTCTGCTTCGAGCCCCACCAGCCCGAGATGAGCGGCTTCCGGCCCGAGGTCCTGCTCGACATCACCGAGGTGTGGGAGACGAAACGCAAGGCGATGGAGTGCCTGGGCGCCCAGCAGCACCTGTGGGACTACTACACCGACCTCGCCGTCCGCCGGGGGGTCCAGCTCAAGCGCAACGCGGGACCCAACCTCGGCCTGCCGCACAAGACGATGGCCGAGGCCTACATGCGCCCCTACCCGCAGGTCGCCAAGGAGCTGGGGTGAGCGGCGTGATCGTCACCGGCCCGCCGAAGGCGGATGCCCAGGACGTCGAGGCCCTCGCCGGGTACGGCGTCGCCACCGTGCACGAGGCCATGGGCCGCACCGGACTCCTCCCTGCGCATCTGCGCCCGATCCAGCAGGGCACCCGGGTCGCGGGCGCCGCCGTCACCCTGCTGTCCTGGCCCGGCGACAACCTCATGATCCACGCGGCTGTCGAGCAGTGCGGCGAGGGCGACCTCCTCGTCGTCACCACCACCTCGCCCTCCACCGACGGCATGTTCGGCGAGCTGTTCGCCACCGCCCTGCAGCGGCGCGGCGTGCGGGGCCTGGTGATCGACGCCGGCGTCCGCGACACCCAGGAACTGCGCCGACTCGGCTTCCCCGCCTGGGCGGCGGCCGTCTCGGCGCAGGGCACCGTGAAGGCGACCGGCGGCTCGGTCAACGTACCCGTGGCCATCGGCGGTCAGGTGATCCGGCCCGGCGACGTGATCCTCGCCGACGACGACGGTGTGATCGTCGTCCCGCGCGAGGAGGCACGCCGGGCCGCCGAGGCGTCCGCGGCCCGCGAGGCCAAGGAGGCCGCCTCCCGGGCCGCCTTCCACGACGGCCAACTCGGCCTGGACCGCTACGGGTTGAGAGAGAAGCTCGCGCAACTGGGTGTCACGTACGCCTCGTACGAGGACCACGTCGGGGGCGGCGCGCCCGTCCGCGACGGAGCCGGGGCGTGACGGGCCCCGCGGAGGTGCGCTGCATGCTGATGCGCGGCGGCACCTCCAAAGGCGCCTACTTCCTGGCCGAGGACCTGCCCGCCGACCCCGCCGCCCGTGACGAGCTGCTGCTGCGGATCATGGGCAGCCCCGATCCGCGACAGATCGACGGGCTCGGCGGCGCCCATCCGCTCACCAGCAAGGTGGCGGTGGTCTCGGCGTCCGCCGACCCGGCCGCCGACGTCGACTATCTGTTCCTCCAGATCGGCGTGGACCGCCCTGAGGTGAGCGACCGTCAGAACTGCGGGAACATCCTCGCCGGGGTCGGCCCGTTCGCCGTCGAGCGGGGGCTCGTGGCCGCCGGGGACGACGAGACCTCCGTACGCATCCGCATGCTGAACACGGGGGAGCGGGCCGTCGCCGCCTTCCCCACCCCGGGCGGGCGCGTCGACTACGCCGGGGACGCCGCAGTCTCCGGCGTCCCCGGCACCGCCGCCCCCGTGACGATCGGGTTCCCGCCCGGCGCCCGCCCGCTGCTGCCCACGGGCAGGGTCCGCGACACCGTCGCCGGCATCGAGGTGACCTGCGTCGACAACGGGATGCCGACCGTCCTCGTCCCCGCCGCCGCGCTGAACGTCACCGGATACGAGGAACCCGGGGACCTGGAGGAGGACCTGGCGCTCGCCGACCGCCTGTGCGTGATCCGGCTGGCGGCCGGGCCGCTGATGGGGCTCGGCGACGTCGAGACCGCCACGGTCCCCAAGCTCACCCTGCTCGCCCCGTCCCGCGCCGGCGGCGCGGTCACCACCCGGACCTTCATCCCCGTCCGCTGCCACACCTCCATCGGCGTCCTCGGCGCCGCGAGCGTGGCGGCCGGGCTGCTGCTGCCCGGCGCGGTGGGGGAGGGGATCGCCACGCCGCCCCGGCGCGGCGACCGGGTCCGCATCGAGCACCCCACGGGTTTCCTGGACATCGAAGCGGCCGTCGACCCGGACGCATTCCCTCCGACGGCGCGTCGTACCGCCGTGATCCGCACCGCGCGCAAGATCATCGACGGCACCGTCTTCCCGCGCGCCGCCTCCCCCGAGCTCACGGCCGCGCCCGAGCCCGGGGAGACCCCCGTCCCGCCCGCACGACCCTCTGGAGGCAACGATGGCTCCGCCCCTCGGTGACATCGCCCATATCGGCCACGCCCAGCTGTTCACCCCGGACCTGGACGCCAGTGTCGCCTTCTTCACCGACTACCTCGGACTCACCGTCAACGGCGAGGACAGCGACACCGTCTACCTGCGTACCTTCGACGACTACGAGCACCACAGCCTGGTCCTCACCGCCCGCGCGCAGTCCGGCCTCGGCCGGCTCGCGCTGCGCACCTCCGGCGAGGAGGCCCTCCATCGCCGTATCAGGGCGATCGAGGCGGCAGGCGGCACCGGACGCTGGGCCGAGGACGAACCCGGCATCGGCGCGTTGTACGTCACGACCGACCCGGACGGACACGAACACGCCCTGTACTGGGAGAGCGAGTACTACCAGGCCCCCGACGAGCTGAAACCGGCGCTGAAGAACCAGCCGCAGGCCAAGCCCAACCGGGGCGTGGGCGTACGGCGCCTCGACCACGTCAACTTCCTCGCCGCCGACGTGCTCGCCAGTGCCGAGTTCCAGGAGCATGTCCTCGGGGCCCGGCCCACCGAGCAGATCCGGCTCGACAGCGGGCGGATCGCGGCCCGTTGGCTGACCTTCACACACAAGTCGTACGACGTCGTGTACACGGAGGACTGGACGGGCTCCAGGGGCCGGCTGCACCACATCGCCTTCGCGACCGACACCCGCGAGGACATCCTGCGCGCCGCCGATCTCGCCATCGACACCGGCGTGTTCATCGAGACCGGCCCGCACAAGCACGCCATCCAGCAGACGTTCTTCCTGTACGTCTACGAGCCCGGCGGCAACCGCATCGAGCTGTGCAACCCGCTGACCCGGCTCGTCCTGGCCCCCGACTGGCCGCTCATCACCTGGACCGAGGCCGAGCGGGCCAAGGGGCAGGCCTGGGGACTGAAGACGATCGGGTCCTTCCACACGCACGGCACACCGCCGGTGGGCTGACCGCCGCTGCCCGGCGCGCGCAGTCGGCACTTCACTGCCGATGAGATTGTTGACAAAAATGTTGACGTTCATGGAACGGGTCCTTAGCGTCTGCCACACCCCACCGGTCCCCTCCAGGCAACGCCTCCTGGACGAGAGGAAACAAAGATGTCCTCCTCCCCCGCCCCCTCCGCTCGCGGCAGCAGACTCGCGCTGCTCGTCGTCGGTCTGTGCTGGCTCGCCGTCCTCTTCGACGGCCTCGACATGTTCGTCTACGGCTCGGTGCTGCCCCACATGCTGGAGACGAAGGCTCTCGGGATCACCCCCGGTCAGGCCGGCGACCTCGGCAGCTACGCCACGTTCGGCATGCTGGTCGGCGCCCTGACGGCGGGTACGGTCGCCGACCGCATCGGCCGCAAGCAGCTGATGGTCGTCTGCGTCGCCCTGTTCTCGCTGGCCTCGGGGATATGCGCCCTCTCCGGCTCCGTCGCGGTCTTCGGCCTCGGCCGGACCCTGGCCGGTGTCGGCCTCGGCGGCCTGCTGCCCACCGCGATCTCGATGGTCTCCGACTACGCACGCGGCGGCCGCGGTGCCCTGACCATCGGCGCCCTGATGACCGCCCACCACGCCGGCGGCATCCTCTCCGCCTATGTCGCCAAGTGGCTGGTGGAGCCCCTCGGCTGGCGCTCCGCCTTCTGGGTCTGCGTGCTTCCGCTGCTGTTCGTGCCGGTCCTGGCCAAGGTCATGCCGGAGTCGCTGAGCTTCCTGGTCGCCAAGGGCCGCGCCGCCGAGGCCCGCGACCTGGCCGCCCGCTACGAGGTCGAACTCCCCGCCGGGACCCCGCCGAAGGCCCCGGCCGACCGCTGGAGCGCCCTGCTCGGCCTGTTCCGCGGCGGCGAGTGGATCCAGACCCTGCTGTACTGGCTCGCCTCCTTCGGCGGACTCCTCCTCGTCTACGGCGTCGCCACCTGGTTGCCCACCCTGATGCGCGGCGAGGGCTACAACCTCGGCTCCGCGCTGACCTTCGTGGTCCTGTTCAACCTCGGCGGCATCGTCGGCATGCTGGTCGCCGGCCGAGCCTCCGACCTCCCCCACGCTCGGCTCCGCTCGCGCGGGGGGACCCCCACCGGCGCCCCGCGCATCTCCGCGATCTGGTTCGCGCTCACCGCGGCCGGTGTCTTCCTGCTCAGCGTCCGCATGCCGCTGGGTGTGACCTTCGTGGTCGTCTTCCTCACCGGTGTGTTCCTCAACAGCGCCCAGACGATGATCTACGCGACCGTCTCCCTCCGCTCCACTCCGGACAGCCGCGCCACCGCCGTCGGCTGGACCTCGGGCATGGGCCGCTTCGGCGCCGTCTTCGGCCCGTGGCTCGGCGGCCAGCTGCTCGCCGCGGGCAACGGCGACCGGGGCTTCACCGCCTTCGCCCTGGCCGGTGTGTCGTCCATGGTCTTCATCGGCATCGCGGCTCTGCGCTCGGCCCGCAGGCCGGAGCACAGCGGCGCGGAGCAGCAACTGAGCGCCGCCCGGTGACCGGTACGGTGCCGCGCCCGGAACCCGGACGCGGCACCCGCCGTTCCCTCGCGAGCCGTTGCCTCACCCGCAGTCACTCACTCGCCGGACGGCTCCACGTCCAGACCCGTGCACGCCAGCTTCCCGGCCACCTCGGCACACGCCTCCACGCCCCGCGGTGAGCCGACGGCGAGCATCGGGCTGGTGTACCCGGTCGAGTCGCCCGCCGGATAGCTCGCCGACAGCACGTCCTGCCCGGCCCGCACCGACACCTCCCGCGCCAGCGGGGAGCGCACCCGCACCTGCGACCATGCGGTGCCGCAGGCGGGGGACCAGCGCAGCCGGACGTCGTAGGCGGAGTCCGTCACCCGGCTCTCGGTCCGCGCGTCCCGGGCGCACACCGACGCGTCGGGCAACTGGCCCTGGCAGGACCGCGCGTGGCAGCGCGGCACGGTCAGGAAGGTCTGTGCGGCGGGAGCGGGGGCACCGGTCCGGCCGGCCACGGTGAGGGTCGCGGCCACCGCGCCGGCCGTGCCGAGCAGTGCGAGCGCCGACAGGGCGAGCCACCGCGAACGGGCCCGGTGCTCCTCCTGGGGCGGGCTCGGTGCGGACGGCTCCTCGGCCGCCTCCCACAGGGCCAGAACGGCGGCGGGATCGGCGCCGGCCAGCCGGCTGAGCGCCTCCACCGCGGGTCGCGGGGGCCGCTGGGTGCCGGTCAGGTAGCGGTGCCAGGCCGACTTGCTGTACGGGGTGCGCGCGGCCAGTGCCGCCAGGCTCAGTCCCGTACCGTCCTTCAGTTCGCGCAGTCTCACCACCAGTGGCTCGTCCGGCGTGGTCGTTCCTTGGGGATGCCGCATCGTGCGTCCCTCGACTCCCGTTCCGCTATGGGCGCTTTCGCCCCTGTTGTCGGAATGGCTTCCCTGGAGGGTGGGGCCCGCAACGCCGGGGCGGGTATGAGGACGGTGAGGCATATACGTGCGTCGAAGGCCTGTTCGGGGAAGGGGAGTTCCCGAACAGGCCCTCGACCGTCAGGCCGTACGGCGGTCCGCGGCGGTCAGCACCACGGGACGGCGCGTCCGGTGCGGACGTAGTGGGCGGAGACGTAGCCGTGGTGTCGCGAGAGCCGGTACCAGATGTGGTTGCCGTACACCCCGGTGCCGTACCTCTTGCAGGTGACGTGGAGGAGCCGGTGCGTGTGCCGGTGTCCGATCACCCGGTAGTTCGTGCCCGGACCGGAGCGGACGTTCAGCCGGGCGTGGTGCGTGGCGACCCGGCCGAGCACGGGCAGGGTGCGGTGGTACGACATGCCCTGCGCGACCGCCCACCCCATGCCCGGCATCACGACGCGGTGGACGCGGCGGACGTGGTGCCGGCGGTGGTGGGTACGGTGAACGATGCGCTTGGCGTGGTGGGCGCGGTGCTTGACGTGGTGCGCGGAGTGCTGGGCCGTGGCGGCCGGCGCCGGGTGCGGGGCCGTTGCGGCGCTCGCCGGGGCGGCCCCGGCCGTCGCGGGCAGGAACGCGAACACCGCGACGGTGGTCAGCAGGCCGCTCTTGAGAGTCCGTCGGATCATGGAAACCTCCGGCTGTCGTTCTCGTGACCACGCATCGTGATCACGACAGCCAGCTTTGCCGTGGCGAGCCGTCAGAATGCCGTCCCGGCGTCCCGTGGGACACCGGGGACGTCCCCGGAGACGGGCGCCGGCCCCGTCTCTCACCCCATCTGGTCCTGAGCCGAGAGGTGTTCCACCGTCCTGCCCGTCTCCGTGAACGTCCGGGTGACGTGCCCCGAGGAGTACATCCACAGGATCCGCGGCGGGGTGTCACCCACATTGCGGAACAGATGGGGAACCGGCGACGGGACCTAGGTGGTGTCGAACCGCTCCGGCCTCGTCACCACGCCGTCCACCCACACCTCGGCCTCGCCCTCCAGGACCGTCACGTGCTCGTCGCAGTTGTGCGAGTGCAGCGGCGCACCGGAGCCCACCGGATACACGCTCGTCCCGCTGGTGATCCGGTTCTCCCCGCCCGCCGACGACGTGGTGATCAGCGGTGTCGTCACGACCGCTCCGCGGCGGTCGAGGAGGGGGACGAACGCGGCCTTGATGATGGTGGTCATGGTGAACTCGCCGCCTTCCGCTCCGGCGATCCGCAGGGCCGCGTGCACCGCCGGAACGCGCTGCTGATCGCCGTCGACCCGGCGGCCTTCGGCGACCCGGATGCCTTCGCCGCGGCCGTGGACGACACCCTGGGCACCCTCAAGGGCCTCCCGGTCGCCGACGGCGCGGACGGGGTGTTCTACCCCGGCGAGCGCAGCGCGTCCGTGGCGGAGGAGCGGGGCGCGAAGGGTGTGCCGGTGGCACCGAAAGTGTGGCGGGAGCTGACCGCGCACGCCGAGCGGCCGGGGATCGCACCGCCGTCCCTGTGAGGCACGGCAGTCGAGCCTGCCGGTCGTTCGGAGGGGAACGGCCGGCAACAGCCTCGCCCGAAGCCAGTAACTTACTTAAGTTACGCAACCATATGGTAAACTCGAGACCATGCCCACGGAACCGCTGCCCGACGTCCCGCCCGCCTCACCCGAGGTCACCGAGATCGAGCGCGCCCTCACGCGCATCACCTACCTCAGCACTCGTGCCCGTCAGCACGAGCGGCTGATGGCGCTCGCCGGTGTGCCGCTCGACCGGGCCGCGGTGGCGCTGCTGCGCCAGATCGCCGACTCCGCACCGCTCCGGCCGGGGGAGCTGGCCCAGCGGCTGGGTGTCGAGGCCTCCCATGTGACGCGGACCGTGCAGCAACTGCAGCGGTCGGGCCATGTCACCCGTGTTCCCGACCCGGACGACCGTCGGGCCCAGCGGATCCAGCTCACCGACGCCGGCCGGGAGGCCGTCGCCCGGGTCCGCGAGGCCGGAGCCCGCGGGATGCAGCTCGCCCTCGCCGACTGGCAGCCCGAGGAGCTGCGGCAACTGGCCGCTCTCTTCCATCGCATGGTCGACGACTTCCTCACCTACGCGGTCGACGACGAGTCCGGCCAGGAGGCCGACGCCCCCGCGGCGACGCCATGACGGAGACGGCCCCGGCCGATCGTTCCGAAGCGGCCGTACCGGCCTCTACCGTCGAGTAATATCCGGCGGCAGGTCACCAGAGGAGGAACCGTGCCCCGGCCCGAACGCTCACCCCTGCTGCTCGCCGGCCTGCTGGCCGCCGCGGGGGTCGCCCACTTCGCCGCCCCGCGGCAGTTCGACGCGACGATTCCACGGGCGCTGCCGGGCTCGCCCAGGACGTGGACGTACGGCAGCGGTGTCGTGGAGCTGGCGCTGGCGGCCGGGATCGCCTCGCCCCGGACCCGTACCGTGGCCGCGAAGGCGGCCGCCGCCTTCTTCGTCGGGGTGTTCCCCGCCAACGTGAAGATGGCCGTCGACTGGCGGCACCGGCCCGCGCCGCAGCGGAACGCGGCCCTGGCCCGGCTGCCCCTTCAGCTGCCCCTGGTGCTGTGGGCCCGCGGTGTCGCACGGAACGGGGAGGGCCGGTCGTGACCGAACGCATCGAGGTCGGGGACAAGGTCGAGGACTTCGCCCTGCCGGACGAGACCGGCACCACCCGGCGGCTCACCGAGCTGCTGGCCGAGGGCCCGGTGGTGCTCTTCTTCTATCCGGCCGCCCTGACGCCCGGCTGCACCGCCGAGGCCTGCCACTTCCGCGACCTCGCCGCGGAATTCGCCGCCGCCGGCGCCCGCCCGGTCGGGATCAGCGGCGACAGTGTCGAACGGCAGCAGGAGTTCGCCGGCCGGCACACCCTCGGCATGCCGCTCCTCTCCGACGCCGACGGTGCGGTCCGCGAGCGGTTCGGGGTCAAGCGGGGCTTCACGCTCGCGCCGACCAAGCGGGTCACCTTCGTCATCGGCGAGGACCGCACGGTCCTGGAGATCGTCCGCAGCGAACTGCGGATGAACACCCACGCCGACCGGGCCCTGGCTGCACTGCGCACCCACAAGGGCTGAGACCCGCCGCTTCCGCGCTTGATGCCCCGGAACATTGGGATCATCCTGGGGCATATGGAGCGTGTCGCGGCCGCGGCGATCATCGATGCCCAGGGCAGGGTGACCGGGTGGAGCGAGGGTGCGCGGCTGCTCACCGGCCGCGCACCGCAAGAGGTCGTCGGCCGGCCCGCGACCGACCTGCTCGCGGAGGACGTACCCGAGGACACCTTCGCCGCGCAGGCCGGGACCCTCGCCCTGCGGCACCGCGACGGACACCGGGTCGAGCTGGCCCTGACCGCCTGCCCGGTCCTCGGCCCCGACGGCACGCCGACCGGATACGTGGTCACCGTCGACCCGCCGTCCTCGCCCGGCACGGCGCTGGCCGCCCAGGCCTTCCAGCAGGCCTCCATGTCCATGTCCGTCTTCGACCTCGGGCAGCGCTACCTGCGGATCAACGACGCCGCCTGCCAGGTGATGGGCGTGCCCGAGGAGGCGCTGCTCGGCCGGTTCTTCCCCGACACCGTGGCGGACGTCGAGCACAACCGGGGCTTCCAGCGCCATCTCCGCCAGGTCGCCGAAACCGGCAGGCCCGTCCGTTACGAGAGCTTCGCCGGTGCCCCCGCCCTGAACCGTGAGTTCGCCTGGAGCATCGAGATGTGGCCCCTGCGCGACGACTCCGGCGAGCCGACCGCGGTCGCCCTGGCGGCCTTCGACAGCAGCGATCAGTACTGGGCCCGGCGCCGGCTCGCCCTGCTGAACGAGGCGACCACCAGCATCGGCACCACCCTGGACGTGGTGCGCACCGCCGAGGAGATGATCGACCTCCTCGTCCCGCAGTACGCCGACTTCGCCAGCGTCGACCTGCTGGACTGGGTCCTCGGCGCCGACGAGCCGCCGATGAACCCGGACGGCGACGTCCTGCTGCGCCGCGTCGCCCACGGCTCCACCCGGGAGGGCAACCCCGGTGCGGCACTGAACCTGGGCGAGACGCAGACCTACGAGCCGGCCTCACCCCCGGCCCGCGCCCTGCACGAGAGCCGTGCCGTGCTGGCCCAGGCCGGCGAGCCGGAGTTCATGCAATGGCTCGAAGAGCGCAACGCGCGCTCGCCCGAGGGCCGCCGCTACCGCCAGGGCGTCCACTCCATGATCGCGGTGCCGCTCCGCGCCCGCGGCACCACCCTCGGCGTCGCGGTGTGCGTCCGCATGGCCCACCCGGACGCCTACGGTCCCGACGACGCCGTCTTCGCCGAGGAACTCGGCAGCCGCGCCGCCGTCTGCGTCGACAACGCCCGCCGCTTCGCCCGCGAACGCAGCACCGCCCACGCCCTCCAGCACAGCCTGCTGCCGAGGGGACTGCCCGGACAGGCCGCCGTGGACGTCGCCCACCGGTATCTGCCGTGCGGGTCGCTGGCCGGCATCGGCGGCGACTGGTTCGACGTGATCCCGCTCTCCGGCAGCCGGGTCGCCCTCGTCGTCGGCGACGTGGTCGGCCACGGCATCCAGTCCTCGGCCACCATGGGCCGGCTGCGCACGGCCGTACGCACCCTCGCCGATGTCGACCTGCCCCCGGACGAACTCCTCACCCACCTCGACGACCTGGTCACCCACCTGGCCTCCGACGAGAGCGGCGAGGAGGTCGCCGAACTCGGCGCCACCTGCCTCTACGCCGTCTACGACCCCGTCTCCCGCCGCCTGTCCCTGGCGGCCGCCGGCCACCCGCCGCCGGCCGTCGTCCTGCCCGGCGGCACCCCCGAGTTCGTCCCCATGACCGCCGGACCGCCCCTCGGAGTCGGCGGGCTGCCCTTCGAGGCGACGGAACTCGACCTGCCCGAAGGCTCGGTCGTCGCCCTCTACACCGACGGACTGGTCGAGGACCGCGACCGGGACGTCGACCGCGCCACCGACGAACTGCGCCGCGCCCTCGGCGCGCCGGCCGGCTCCCTGGAGGCGCTCAGCGACAACGTCCTCAAGGCCGTCATGCCCGAACAGCCCACCGACGACGTCGCCCTCCTCATGGTCCGCACCCGCGCCCTCGGCGCCGAGCGCGTCGCCACCTGGGACGTACCGCCCGACCCGGCCGAAGTGGCCCACTTCCGGCAGGCGGCCACCGAGCGTCTGACCGCCTGGGGGTTGGAGGAGGCCGCGTTCGTCACCGAACTCGTCGTCAGCGAACTCGTCACCAACGCCATCCGCTACGGCGAACCGCCCATCCAGCTGCGCCTGATCCGCGACCGCGCGCTCATCTGCGAGGTCTCCGACGGCAGTTCCACCTCACCGCATCTGCGCCGGGCCCACGTCTACGACGAGGGCGGCCGCGGACTGCTGCTGGTGGCCCAGCTCACCCAGCGCTGGGGCAGCCGGCAGACGGGCAGCGGCAAGACCATCTGGGCGGAACAACCGTTGCCCGACGCCTGATCACTGGAACGGGCAGCCCGGGTTCGGCGCGTCCTCCGAGAACGGCGAGCCGTGCGGCAGCACGTACAGCACATCGAGGACGAGCGGTGTGTCGCCCAGGTTGCGGCCTACGTGGACGTGGTCGGTGCCGTACGGCTCCCGGATCGCCTCGCCCGTCCGGTACACGCCGTCCGAGCCGCAGGTGGAGTCGAAGTGGCTGAGGGTGCCCTGCTGCACGACGCCGTACACGGGACCGTCGTGGTAGTGCCAGCCGGTGCTCTGGCCGGGCGGGATCGTGATCTCCCGCAGCGTGTAGTCGGTGTCGCCGACGGTGGTCCGGGCGAGGATCCGGGCCGTCACGCCGGGCCCCGCCGGGGTCGCCCCGGCGGGGCCACAGGTCAGGATCGCGGCGGCGGTCACCACGGCGGTGACGGCGGTACGGAGTGCGGCGCGCATGCGGGAGCCTCCAGGGACGCGAGCGGGTACCGTCGCGAACATAGAGGCGGAGCGGGCGTGTTGGGGGCGGAATGCCGTGATCCGGATTCATGCGGGCCCGCGCTCGGGCACGGGCGTCACTGCCGGCCGTCGTCGGCGGCGACCTGGGCGAGGGTGCGTCCCGTGCGTACCGAGCGGGCCCGGCGGGGATCCGGGGTGCCGTGCCCCTCCGCCCGGGCGGGGCCCTTGCGGACCAGCAGCCAGGCCTCCTCCTCGTCCTGGCCGGCGCGGAAGCGGGTGAGGGCGAAGTCGCCGTGCAGCTTGGCTCCGTGCAGCCGGAAGGTCGCGTGCCCGCGCTCCAGGGACTCGGCGAAGCCCACCGGACGGCCCCGGCGGTCGTGGCTGAGCGGCTCGTACGTCCCGTGGTCCCAGACGATCACGGTGCCGCCGCCGTACTCGCCCTTCGGGATCACGCCCTCGAAGTCCTCGTACTCGAGCGGATGGTCCTCGGTGGGCACGGCCAGTCGCCTGTCCCCGGGATCCGTCGACGGACCCTTGGGGACGGACCAGGACTTCAGTACGTCGCCCACCTGGAGCCGGAAGTCGAAGTGCATCCGGCGGGCGTCATGGATCTGCACCACGAACCGGGGCCGCGCATCCGCCGTGGCCGCCGCCTTCCCCGACGGCTCACCGGTCCGCTCGGAGTCACGCCTGCCGCGGTAGGTCCGCAGCCGGTCCTCGGTCGCCACGTGCGGCTCCTTCCGTACGGCCGCCTGTCCAGACCCCCGAGTACCCCGGGACGGGCCGTTCAGCCTGCGATGCCGTCCAGCTCCGCGACCGCGTCCTCCGGCAGGACCAGAGAGGCCGCGGCGATGTTCTCGCGCAGGTGGTCCGGGGACGAGGTGCCCGGGATGAGCGCGATGTTCGGCGAGCGGCGCAGCAGCCAGGCCAGGGCGACCTGCTGCGGCGCGGCCTCCAGCCGCGCGGCGACCTTCGACAGCGTCTCGGACTGCAACGGCGTGAACCCGCCCAGCGGGAAGTACGGCACGAAGGCGATGTTCTCCGCGGCCGTGCGCTCGACCAGCGCGTCGTCCTGCCGGTTGGCCAGGTTGTACAGGTTCTGCACGGTGACCACGGGCGCGATCGCCTGCGCCTCCTCCAGCTGTGCGACCGACGCGGCGCTGAGCCCCAGATGCCGGACGAGCCCCTGCTGCCGCAGCTCCGCCAGAGCCCCGAACTGGTCGGCGATCGCGTCCTCGTTCGGGGTGTCCATGTCGCCGAGCCGCAGATTGACCACGTCCAGCGCCTCCACCCCCAGGTGCCGCAGGTTGTCGTGCACCTGCGCCTTCAGGTCCTCCGGGTGCCGGGACATGATCCAGCTGCCGTCGGTACCCCGCCGCGCGCCGACCTTGGTCACGATGTGCAGCTCGTCCCGGTAGGGGTGCAGGGCCTCCCGGATGATCTCGTTGACGACCACGGGGCCGTAGAAGTCGGCGGTGTCGATGTGCGTGATCCCCGCCTCCACCACCGCGCGGAGCACCGCCACCGCCCGCGCCCGGTCCTTCGGCGGACCGAAGACGTGCGGCCCGGCCAGCTGCATGGCGCCGTAGCCCGTGCGGGTCAGGGTCAGTCCGTCGGCCGGGGTGATGGTGCCGCCCAGCTGTGCAGTCATGTCGTACCTCTCGCCACATGCGGTGGCCGCCGGAACCTCCGGTGGCCGTGTCCTCGCTCTCCACGATGCGCCGTCCGCGCCCGCCGCGGCTAAGCCCCCGTGATCCTGGGAGTGACAGGACCAGTCACGGCCACGGGCACGGCCGTACGGTGGTGTCATGGACGGTACGAACGCGCTCGGCGAGTTCCTGCGCGCCCGCCGGGCACAGGTCCGGCCCGAGGACGTGGGGCTGCCCGGCTCGGGCCTGCGCCGGGTGCCGGGGCTGCGCCGCGAGGAGGTCGCGATGCTCTCCGGTATCAGCTCCGACTACTACCTGCGCCTGGAGCAGGGCCGTGACCGCAACCCGTCCGCCCAGGTCCTGCGCGCCATCGCCCAGGTGCTCGGGCTGGACGCCGACGCCACCTCCTACCTCCTCGGCCTGGCCCAGGACCGGCCCGCCGGCCCCCGGCCGGGCGCCTCCCGTACCCGGGCGGTGCCCGGCCGGGAACAGGTGGCGTCCAGCCTCCTGCAGCTCATCGACGGCTGGCCCCGCAACCCCGCCTACATCCAGAACCGGTACACCGACTGCCTCGCCGCCAACACCCTCGCGACGGCGCTCACCCCGAACTACGCGCCCGGCGTCAACCTCCTGCGGGCCGTCTTCCTCGACCTTGCCGAGCACGCCCTGCGCCGGGACTGGGACGACCTCACGGAGGAGGGCGTGGCCGCGCTGCGGGCCAACGCCGGGCCCGATACCGACGACCCGCGGCTGCGTGACCTGGTCGGCGAGCTGTCCCTGCGCAGCGAACGCTTCCGGATGCTCTGGGCCCGGCACGACGTACGGCCGCGGCGCGGCCGGATCAGCCACCTGACCCACCCGCAGGTCGGCGACCTGGACCTGCAGTCGAACAAACTCTCCGTGGACGGCACCGACGGACTCACCCTCGTCGTCTTCCACGCCGAGCCCGGCAGCCGCAACGCCGAACTCCTCGACATCCTCGGCAGCCTCGCCGCACCCCGGCCGGGCAGCCGCCCGGAACGCGTCGAGGAGCAGTAGCCCGGAGCCCGTCGAGGTCTCTGTGCCGTGTGCTCCGCCCGGCGTCACGGCTAGTGTGACCAGTGATCAACCGAACGGGTGGGGATGAGGGCAGCGGACGGCATGGACGGCGGCACGGACAGGAACACCGGGGTCGGCGGACGGCCCACGTCACGGGACGTCGCCCGGCTCGCCGGCGTGTCGCACACTGCGGTCTCCTTCGTGTTCAACGGCCGCGCAGAGGGCAACCTCTCACCCGCCACCCAGGAACGCATCCGGCAGGCCGCCACCCGGCTCGGCTACCGGCCCGACCCCGTCGCCCGCGGCCTGCGCCGCCGCCGTACGGCCGTGATCGGGCTGGTCACCGACGAGATCGCCTCGTCCCCGTTCGCCGGCCGGCTGCTGCGCGGCGCGATGGAGACCGCCTGGGACAGCGACCACCTCGTGCTGACCGTCGACTCCGGCGGCGACCCGGCCAAGGAGGACGCGGCGGTCGCCGAACTCCTCGACCGGCGCGTCGACGGCATCATCTACGCCGCGATGTCCCTGCGCCGGGTCCGCGTCCCCGAAGGCCTGCACCGCACCCACTCGGTGCTGGCCAACTGCCTGCCCGAGGACGACTCGCTGCCCTGCGTCATCCCCGCAGAGCGGGCCGGCGGGCGTACCGCGGCCCGGCTGCTGCTGAAGGCCGGCCACCACCGGGTCGCGCTGGTCGGCGGCCAGGACGACATCGCCTCCGTCGAGCGGCTGCGCGGCTTCCGGGACGCCCTGCGCGCCGAGGGGATCACCGTGCCCAAGGAGTGGGTCGTGCGCACCGGCGGCGAGATCACCAGCGGCCACGAGGGCGCGATCCGGCTGCTGGAGGGTGCTGAGCCGCACTGCCGGCCCACCGGGATCTTCTGCTACAACGACCGGGTCGCGGCGGGTGTCCTGCACGCCGCGACCCGGCTCGGCATCTCGGTCCCCGATGAGCTGTCGGTGGTCGGCTACGACGACCAGGAGCACATGGCCGCCTTCCTCACCCCGGCCCTCACCACGGTCGCGCTGCCGCACCGGGCGATGGGCGAGGCGGCGGCCCGGCTGCTGCTGGAGGCCATCGACACCGGTCGTACCCCGCCCCCCACCGCCCGCCGACTGGCCTGCCCCGTGGTCAGCCGCGCCTCGGTGGGACCTGCTCCCACGCCCTGACCTCGGCCTCTCCGTCGACCACCAGTTCGGCCACGTCGCCCGGGCGGCGATACACCCGCTCGGTCACCGTCGCCCGGTCCTCGACGAACAGTTCGAGGAGCGATCCGTCCACGAGAACACGGACCGTGAGGCGCGGGCCGGGCGGGACGTCCACCGTGATCGGAGCGGAGCCTTCCGTGCCCTCCCGGGGCCAGCCGCTGCGGTCCAGGACCACTGTGCCCGCCCCGGGGTCCAGCCGGACGGTGAGCGCGCGGTCCGCCGCCCGCAGCAGGGTGACGGTCGTGCCGCCGTGTGCGGTGACGGTCAGGTCGTACGACACCGGGAGCGGCGACCGGCGCGGCCCGGTCGCGAACGGCCGGTCCGCGCGCAGGAGTTCCAGCTCGGGAGCCGGGACGACGCGCAGCGATCCGTCCGGGTGGACCTCGACGACTCTGGGTGCGGTGAGCACACCCGCCCAACCGGCCGCCCGCACCGCCGAGTTGTCCCGCGCCTCCCACGACCAGCCCCACATCAGGGCGCGATCGGACTCCTGGAGGACCGCGGGGGCGTAGAAGTCCCGGCCGTGGTCGAGCAGTCCGCCGGTGCGCGCATCGAGCCACAACCCGCCGTCCTCACCCGCCTCCAGACGACCCGTCAGATATCCGGTGGTGCAGGGAGTCCCGTCCCACAGGGACACCACCAGGACATGATCGCCGCCGCGGGTCTCGTACAGTTGCGGGCACTCCCAGCCGACCGCCTTGTCGCCGAACGCGTCCGCGGTTACCGGGTCGCGGCCGTCCAGCAGCACCCCGGCGAAGCGCCAGTCGGTCAGTTCGTCGCAGTCGTAGAGCAGGACGGACGGGGTGCCGTCGGCGTGCCCCGCACCGACGAGGGCCCAGCGGCGGCCGGCGTGCCGGAAGACGAAGGGGTCACGAAACATCACCACGTCGTGTCCGGTGGGCGGCCCCGCCACCACGGGCCGAGGCAGAGGCCGCCAGCGCAGCAGCCGGTCGTCGCCCGGGTCCGCCGCCCGGGCCAGGCAGATCGTGCCGAGACCCGTGTGGGTGTGGTCCACGCCGGTGTAGACGGCGGTGGGCGTGCCCGCGTCGTCCACCACGCACCCCGACCAGCAGCCGGCCTCGTCCGGGCCGCCGGGTGTCGGGGTGAGGGCGATCGGGTGGTGCTCCCAGTGGACCAGGTCGGCGCTGGAGACGTGGCCCCAGTGGACGTTCGTGTGCACCGGCGCGGCCGGGTTGTGCTGGTAGAAGAGGTGGTACCGGCCGCGCCGACGGAAGGGGCCGTTGGGGTCGTTGATCCAGTTGGCGGGCGGGCGGACCCTGAAGCGCGGGGCGTGCGGGTCCGGGGCGGGAGCGGCGAGGCTCAACGGTTGACTCCTGCGGAGGTGATGCCCTCGCGGAGAGGGCGCTGGCCGGCGAGGAACACGGCGACGGCGGGGATCATCGAGAGGACGACACCGGCGAGGACCACCGAGATGGAGCCGGTGCCGAGATTGCCCTGGAGGGAGACCAGACCGAGCGGCAGCGTGTAGTTCTGTCCGGAGGTCTCCAGGATCAGCGGGCGGAAGAACTCGTTCCAGTGGTAGTTGAAGGCCAGTACGCCGACGATCGCCAGGCCCGGAGTGGCCAGAGGGGCGTACACGGACCGGAAGATCCGCCAGGGCCCCGCGCCGTCCAGCATCGCCGCCTCGCCGAGGTCCTTCGGCATGCCGAGGAAGTACTGGCGCATCAGGAACGTGCCGAACGCGGTCGGGAACGCCGGGACGATCAGACCGAGCAGCGTGTCCGTCAGACCCATCGACTTGAGCACGAGGAACACCGGAACGATCGTGACCTGGAGCGGGACCATCATGGTCGCCAGGACCAGACCGAACAGCGACTTCTTGAACCGGAAGTCGAGACGGGCGAACGCGTAACCCGCAAGGCCCGCGGTGATCATCTGGCCGACCGCGATCAAGGCGGTCACCAGAGTCGAGTTGAGCGCGAGAAGCCATACGTCGATCTGGTCGAACACCCCGTGATAGGCGGCCGTGCTCGGATGGGTCGGGATGATCCGTGGCGGCAGGTCGAAGGAGTCCGCCGGGGTGCGCAGCGAGGTGGAGACGGTCCAGATGACCGGGCCGAGGGTCAGCAGGGCGCAGACGGCCAGCCCGGAGATCCGCGCCCACGACCCGAGCGAGTGCCGGGCGCGGCCGAGGGACAGAGTTGCTTGGCTCAAGGGACTCACCCGGCTCACTGGTAGTGGACGAAACGCCGGCTGAGCCGGAACTGGACGGCGGTGACCGCCATGATCAGCACGAACAGCAGCACGCCCACCGCGGACGCCTCGCCGAAGCGCAACTGCTCGAAGGCCTTCTCGTAGATGACCATCACCACGGTGCGGGTGGAGTCACCGGGACCGCCGTCGGTGAGCACGTACGGCTGCTCGAAGACCTGGAGCGCGTTGATGATGCCGACCACCGAGGCCACCAGCAGGGTCGGCGACAGCAGCGGCAGCGTGATGGACAGGTGCTTGCGCAGACCGGTCGCGCCGTCGAGGGCGGCGGCCTCGTGGATCTCCTTCGGGATGTTGTTCAGCCCGCCCACGAACAGCAGGAACGAGAAACCGAACTGCTGCCACACGTACACCATGATCACCGTGGCCATCGCGCCGTGCTCGGACGTCAGCCAGGGCACGGGGGCGATCCCGAACAGCCCGATCAGCCAGTTGATCACGCCGAAGTCCTGGTTGAACAGGTACTTCATCACGACCGATATGGACGCGGCCGACAGCACCAACGGGAAGAAGAACGCCGAGCGGAACACCGAGCGCAGCCAGCCGGGCATCCGCCCGTTCAGAGTGAGTGCGAGCGCAAGGGCGATCAGGAGTTGCGCGGCGACCGCGAGGACCATGAAGACGAGCGTGTTGCGGAAGGACACCAACACGGTCGAATCGGTGAACACCTCTCGATAGTTGTCCGTTCCGGCGAAACCAGGCGAGTCGATCACGTTCCAGTGGAAGAGGCTCAGAACGACCGAGCCGATGATCGGTACGACTGTGAAGACCACGATGCCGACCACCGTGGGTGCCAGGAACAGCGCGGCCAGCAGCCGCGTCCCCCGCTCGCGTGCCGAGGGTCCTACCGTCACCGAGGGCGGGGTGGCGCGCCGTGGCCGTACCGCGGACGTCCGGGTGTTCGCCGTGTCCTCCGTGTCCTTCGTGTTCGTCATGCCCGTCGTGTTCTTCGTGCCTGCCGTGTTCGTCGTGCCTGTCGTGTCCGTCGTCTTGCTGGTGTCGGTCGTGTCGGTCATACGTCACGCTCCATGGCCTTCTCCAGATCGCCCTGCATCCGGCGCAGCGCCGGCCCGACCGAGCGCGGGCTCGCCAGGGCCGTCCCGGTGTGCTTGAGCAGCACCTGCGTGACCTCGGCGACCTGCGGCGGGGCCGGAATGGGCCCGGTGTCGGGGAACTCGTCGACGGTGTCGTAGAAGACCCGCCAGTGCGCCGGGCCGGTCTCCCGGTAGCGGTCCCCGGTCAGCATCGAGCGGCGGGCCGGGGTCGTCTGGTTCGTCGTGAACAGCCGGGTCAGGGTGTCCCTGCGGGCCGAGTACTTGATGAACTCCCAGGCCGCGTCCTGCTTCTTCGAGGTGCGCAGCAGCGCGTAGCCCGCCGCACCGAACTGGTGGCGCTGGGTGCGCCAACGGGGGAAGTACTGCACGTCGAAACCGTGGTCCCGCATGCCCGCCTGATGCAGACCGCCCGCCCAGAACCCACCGGCGGGCGTGACCCCGACCCGGCCGGTGGAGAACACCCCGATGAGGTTCTGGCCGTTGCCGCCCTCGGGGCGGGTGCACAGGCCCTCCCGGATCAGGCCGGCGAGGTAGTCGTAGGCCTCCGCAACACGGTCGGCGGTGGCCTGCGGGGTCGTCCAGCGGAATCCGCCGCCGCGCCCCTGCCGCTGTGCCGCCGGATAGAAGGAGTCCCACAGCCAGGAGCCGCCCGGCGCCTTGGACTCGGCCAGCAGGTTGGTGCCGTTCGCGAACAGCCAGGGCACCACGCCGCCCCACAGCCGGTTGGTCCAGAAGTACGGCGTGAAGTGGGAGTCGCTGGCCTTCTTCATACGGCGCAGCAGCGCGGTGAAGTCGTCGCGGGTCCAGTCGTCCGCCGGGAAGCCGGCGTCGGCCCGCTCCAGCACCTGCGTGTTGAGGTACATGTCGGCCGCGTTGAACTCGATGGGCAGCTGGTACAGGCTGCCCTCGTACATCATCGACTCCACCAGCGAGGGATGGACGTCGGCGAAGTACTCCCCGAGTTCTGCCGCGTCCCGCTTCACCCAGCGGTCCAGCGGTACACCGAGCCGCCGGGCGAACAACTGGACGCCCTCGGTGGCCACATAGACCAGGTCGGGCGCGGTGCCCGCCGCGATCTGCGTGAGGATCTTCGCGAAGAAGTCCGACCAGTCGACGGCCTGGACCGGGTCGACCCGGACCTTGATGTCGGGATGCAGCCTCCGGAAGCCCTCGACGAGGGCGCGGACCCCCTCGGGGGAGAACGCGGAACCCAGGGTCGCGACGACGAGCGAGCCGTCGTCACGGCCCGGGATGTCGGCCCCGGTGAGCCGGTCCCAGCTCGCGGCGGTACCGGCCAGCGCGGCGGTTCCCGCGCCGTAGGCCCCGTACCGCAGCAGTGCGCGGCGGGAGAGGTGCGAGTCGGTCATCAACGTGCCTAACTCGTGTTAGTAGAGGTGTGATGCCCCAGATGATGAGAACCGGGTCACATCACTGTCAAGGTGTGCGCATGCTTGACCTTTAACGAGTTAGGTCTACAGTCCTGGTTCCACGTGAGTCGCCGTCCTGAGACGCGGCGACGGCGTTCGTCACGAGAAGGACGTGGTGTGATGCGTGGGTTGACCAGGAGAGCGCTGATCGCCGGAGCCGGGTCGGGGGCGACCGTGGCGGTGCTGCCCGCGGCGCCCGCCGCGGCGAGAGCGAAGCCGGATGCGGGGGAGACGAAGCACCAGTCGGCCCGCGCCTGCGTCAGTTACCGCGCCGGCTACCACTTCACGGTCCCCGACCAGTGGAAGAACGACCCGCAGCGCCCGGTCTGGATCGACGGGGAGTACCACTACTACTACCTCTACAACGCCGACTACCTGACCGGCGGCGAGGTGGGCACCGCCTGGCGCCTGGCCACCAGCACCGACCTGGTCTCCTTCGCCGACCGGGGCATTGCCGTACCGAAGGACACCACCGTCAACGGCGACGTGTGGTCGGGCTCGGCCGTGGTGGACACGGGCAACACGGCGGGCTTCGGCGCGGGTGCCGTGATCGCGGTCGTCACGATGTCACCCGGCGGCGGCACCGACCACCAGGAGCAGTTCCTGTACTACTCCACCGACGGCGGCCGCACCTTCACCCACCACGGCACCGACCCGGTCCTGCCCAACCCGGGCGTGGCCGACTTCCGCGATCCCAAAGTGATCCGCGACGAGGATCGCGACCGCTGGGTGATGGCCCTGGCCGAGCGGAACAAGATCGGCTTCTATCACTCGGCGGACCTCAGGTCGTGGTCGTACGCGGGCGGTTTCGTCAAGGACGGCATCGGTGTCCTGGAGTGCCCCGACCTGTTCCGCCTCACTGCCGACGACGGCACCGGGAAGTGGGTGCTGGGCGCGAGCGCCGACGGCACCGGCTCCGGGCTGCCCCCCACCTACGCCTACTGGACCGGTTCCTTCGACGGCAGCGCGTTCACCGCCGACGCGGCCGATCCGCAGTGGCTCGACCACGGCTGGGACTGGTACGGGGCGGTCACCTTCGAGAAGCGGGATGCGGCGGGAGCCGTCGACCCCGGCGCGCGCTACGCCCTTGGCTGGCTGAACAACTGGGCCTACGCCCAGACCACCCCGACCATCGACGCCGACGGCTTCAACGGCACCGACTCCGTCGTCCGCGAGGTCACGCTCGAGAAGGACACCTCGGGCGGCTACTACCTCGCCTCCCAGCCGGTCGCCGCGCTCGACTCGTACGTCTCCCGCACGCTGGATCTCGGCGACCTCCCCGTCGACGGCATCCGCACCCTCGACCACAGGGGTGTCTCCTACGAGCTGACGACGGAGATCACCTGGTCCCGACTCACCGGCGCCGGAGTCCAGGTGCGCCGGTCGCCGGACGGCGGGCGGCACATCGACGCCGGCGTCTACGGCGACTACGCCTTCCTCAACCGGCGCGGCACCGGCAACCCCGACACCAGTGGCAACCGGCAGGAGAGCCGCACCCCCTTCGACCCGTCGGCCGGCCGGGTGAGGCTGCGCATCCTGGTGGACCGCACCTCCGTCGAGATGTTCGTGGACGACGGCCGGTACGTGCACTCCTCGGAGGTCTTCCCGTACCTCGTGGACGACCGGCTGGCACTGTTCACGATCGACGGCCCCGCCGTCTTCGGGAATACGGTCATACGGGAGTTCGCGGTCTGAGGGCCAGGGGTGTCACGATCTTCGTGGAGCCGGTTCGGACGACCATCGGAGCGCACATGACGACGCACAGGGCCACGGCGGAGCAGACGGAGCGGATCAAGGGTGTCGAGGTGAGCCCGGTGGCCGGGCACATCGGCGCCGAGATCACCGGCGTCGACCTCGCCGGCCCGCTCGACGACGCCGTGGTCGCCCTGATCAGGGAGGCGGTGCTGCGCTGGAAGGTGGTGTTCTTCCGCGGTCAGGAGCTCGACCACGCCGGGCATGTCGCCTTCGCCCGCCGTTTCGGTGAGCCGGTGGTCCTCGGCCGCCGCGGCAGTGCCTCACCGGCCGGCTTCCCCGAGGTGGAGACCACCGCCGACCGGCTGGAGCTGGGCGGACGCTTCGGCATGGAGCACGAGGAGTGGCTGCAGCGCCGCCGGCACACCCTGCTGCGCGGCTGGCACTGCGACCACGGCGCCCGCATCGACCCGCCGGCCGCGACCATCCTGCGCGCCGACACCGTACCGCCGTACGGCGGGGACACCACCTGGGCCAACCTGGCCGCCGCCTACGCCGGGCTGTCCGCGCCGGTGCGGGCGTTCGTGGACGGGTTGCGCGCCGAGCACCGGCTCGGTGTCGGCTACCAGCCGCGGCCCGGCGACGACGCCTACCTCCGCCATCTGCTGGACCATCAGGTCGCCTCGGTGCACCCGTTGGTGCGCGTGCACCCGGAGACGGGCGAGCGGGTGCTGTTCGTCAACGGCTACTACCTGGAACAGATCACCGACCTGTCCCGTCCCGAGAGCGCGGCGGTTCTGGAGATGCTGCTGGAGCAGGCGGTCCGCCCCGAGTACACGGTCCGTTTCCGCTGGGAGCCCGGCAGCGTCGCCTTCTGGGACAACCGGGCCACCATCCACCTGGCCCCCGGCGACAACGCCCACCTGGGATTTCCGCGGATCATGCACCGGGTGATGCTCACCGGGGACGTACCGGTGGGGGTGGACGGCAGGCCGTCCGAGCCCGTCATCGGCACGGAGGCCGGGCGCTGGTGAGTCAGGCCGCCGGCCGCCACCCCAGGGCCGGGCCCAGCTTCGTCGCCAGGTCGGTCAGGATCTGCACGTAGTCCTCGTGCTCGAAGCTGAACGGCAGCGCGAACGCCACCTCGTCGACCTCACGGAACGCGGCGTGCGCCCGCAGCCGCCCGGCGAGTTCCTCGGACGTGCCGACCAGGTCCGGGGCGAAGAGGAGCCGCGCCGGGCCCTGCGGTGCGGTCGTCCGGGGGAGGCGCTTCGCCGCGTACTCCTCGTACTTGGCCCGCTGCTCGGGGCTCGAGGAGTCGGTGGGTATCACCACCAGGCCCTGGGAGACGCGGGCCGCTTCCCCGTCGGGGTGGTGGGCGCGGAACGCGCGGATCTGGGACCGCTGGATCTCGGCGAAGTCCACCGGCCCGTCCGGATCCTCGGCCTTGACCACGCTGCTGGTCAGGAGGTTCATGCCGTGTTCGCCCGCCCAGCGCGCCGAGCCGAGACTGCCGCCGCCGTACCACAGCCGACGCCCGAGCCCGGGGGAGTGCGGCTGGACCACGTCGGAGAACACTTCGAAGCCCTCCACCCCGCTGAAATCGGTGGCCGGCTTGCCGCGCACGAAGTCCAGCAGCCGCCGCACCCGCTCGTAGCCGAAGTCCTCGGTGTCCGCGGTGTCCGGGTACAGGGCCTCCTTGACCTGCTCGTAGTGCATCGGCGGGCCCACGCTGACGCCCGGGTTCAGGCGGCCGCCGGACAGGATGTCCACGGTCGCCAGGTCCTCGGCGAGGCGCAGCGGGTTCTCCCAGCCCAGCGGGATCACCGCGGTGCCCAGCTCGATACGGCGGGTGCGCTGCGAGGCCGCCGCCAGCACCGCGACCGGGGACGAAATGCCGTACTGGAGGTGGCGGTGGCGGACCCAGGCGCTGTCGAAGCCCAGCCGCTCACCCAGCTCGATGATCTCCAGGGTGGACTCGTGACCCCGGCCCGGATCGGCCGCGTCGAACAGCCCGATGGTGAGGAAGCCCAGCTTGCGCAGCGGGCGGGGAGTGGACGGCACGGGCTCCTCCAGCGGTCGTACGTCAGCTCTGCCCCGATTCTCGCAGGAGAGTGTGACAACCGTGTGATCACTTCAGCGGGATGGTGACCTCGTCCTCGAGCGGCGGTGCCAGTTCCTGGGCGCGGTTGCCGGTCGCCGCGTGGCAGCGCAGCCGTACCGCCTCCGGGGTGACGTCCAGGCGCAGGAAGCACTTGAAGAACGGTGGGCTGTAGGTGGCCGAACCGGGCGAGAACAGCTGGGTGTACAGCTTGCGCACGGGCAGCCGGAACCGGGAGGTCCGGTCGGGGCGCCCGCCGGTTCCCAGCAGGCTCGCGACCAGACGGGTGCGCCGGGTCACCCGGGCCTCGGGGCCGGGCGCGCGGCCCGGCTCGATGCCGAGCCGTTCGGCGACGACGGCCGTCGCCTCGGACTCGCTGAGGGTGAAGAAGCGGCGCAGGCGTAGCCGGCGGCCGTACAGGCGGCTGTAGAAGGCCAGCGAGTCGCCGCGCAGCGGATAGCAGCGGAAGTCCCGCTCGGTGACGTTCGCGACCGACACCCGCGGGATGGTGTGCGTGGCGTGCATGAAGGCCCCGCCGCCTGCGACCACGTACTGGATGGTGCGGCCGTCCACGTCGACCGGGTAGCGCTGGTAGTTGTGGATGTCGCCTCCGATCGCGGCCACGTAGTGGTGCTCCGGGTCGCGGACGATGTCGTCGACCGTGCCGCCGCCCTCGATGGCGCAGGGGTGGTGCTCGCCGTCCACGTACAGCGGCGAGCCGGTGATCAGGATCTTCCGCTGCGGCCCCCGGGAGACCTCCCGCAGCCACGCGCCCTGTTCGGCGTCGATCGTGCCCAGCAGTCCGGTGTCGATGCCGACGATGCGCACCGGTCCGGCGTCGATCGCCCAGTACGGTCCCGGCTGCACGCCCTGTTGCTCCGGCGCCGACCGCAACTTCCGTGCGTCGGCGAGGCGTTGTCCGTCCGCCGCGCGCGGCCGGTGCCACAACAGACTCCGCCACCAGGCCCGGGTGAGCGGGCGGGGTGCGGGCTCGGGGGCCGGGGGCGGGGCGTCGGCACAGAAGACGCGCATGAACGCACCGAGATCCTCGTACCAGTCGTGGTTGCCCGGTATCGCGTATATCGGCGCCCGGTAGTCCTGGTACGGCCGGAAGAACTTGGAGTCGTAGTCGTCCGCGCTGCCGACCGGATAGATCACATCGCTCGCGATCACCGCGAAGTCCGTGTCCTGACCCACTTTCAGCAAGCCGGGCACCACGGCGTACTGGCAGTCGTCGCCCTCGCCGGTGTCCCCGATGACGAGGAAGGAGAACCGATCCGGCACGTCCCGCCGGATCACCTTGTCCGCGGGTGCGCCCGCCTCGGCCTGCCGGGCCACCAGGCGGCTGCGGGTACGGCCCGTCGGGTCGCCGAACCACGACGCCAGTACCCCGTTGCGGGCGGCCCACAGGGTACGCGGGCTCAGCCACGACAGTTTCTCGACGTGCGCGGGCATGAGCTGCTGGTAGGCGCCGCGTTCGGACGGGCCCCAGCCGGCGCCCTGTGCGGTATCGCGTGAGGAGTCAGACACGCGGTGCACGGTAACAACGTGCCGGTCACGTTCCGCAGGGCGGGGCCTGACACGATGCCTCCCGGACCCGCACCGACCGAGAGGCGCGCATGACCGGCGACGACACCTCCGCCCACGACTTCCTCGACCTCGTACCGGTCCGCGAAAGCGGCCCGGAGCGGCTCCTGTTGGGCATCCGCCGCTTCGACGAGCCGTTCCTGCTCACCGTCTCCCTCTCCCAGGGCGTCGGCTCCAGCGAGCTGTGGCTGGACCGGGGCCGGGCGGGCAAGGCCCGGTTGGCGGAGTTCCGCCGGGCGGGCGGCCGGGTGCTGCTCGTCGTCCGCAACAAGCACTTTCTGACCAGCGGCGGGGCGGCCGCCGTGCGGGCGGGTCAGGAGTCCTTCGCCGTGTCCGTGGTGTGGAGCGGGCCGGTGCTGCGGGAGGAGGGGGGTGCGGTCGTCGTGGACGCCAGCGGGCTCGCCCTGTACGACCACGACCGGGTCGCCGAGCACCTGGAGGACGAGGGGCAGGGCGAGTACGCCCTCGACGCCGCCACGAGTCTGCCCCTCGTCGCCGACAGCCGCACCGGACCGGACGCCACCCGTCTGTCCGCACTCCTCACTTTCCGGGGGCCCGGCAGGGGCGCGGCGCTCAGGGCGGTCACCGCCGACCCGAGCGCGGTGACCGTCGTCCAGCAGTTGATCCTCCTGCGCCTGCCCGAGTCCCCGCTGCCCGCACGGCGTTACCATCCGGCCTCCGGCGGCTACGGCATCGGGTACGCCGACCACGGCCTGGCCGGCCGCGCGGACACCCAGGTCAAGGTCCAGCCCCGGTTCCGTGCCGAGCCCGGGGGCGCGCCCGTCGTCTTCCGCGTCGACCCCGCCGTCCCCGAGCCGTTCCGCACGGCGGTCGTCGAGGGCGGCAACTGGTGGCGGGAGGCCTTCGCCCGGATCGGGCTGCCCGACGCCTACCGGGTCGAGGTCGCCGGCGACGACTTCGACCCGCACGACCCGGCTGTCAACGGTGTGGTGTGGGTGCACCGTTCGGGCCGCGGCTGGTCCCTGGGGCAGGGTACGACCGACCCGCGCACCGGCGAGATCCTGCAGGGCCGGGTACGGCTCGGCTCGCAGCGCCTCGACCAGGTCCGGGCGCTCGCCGAGGCGCTGCTCGCGCCCTACGGCCGCCCCGACGAGGCCGAACGCCTCGCTGTCGTCGAGGAGTTGGTGCTCGCCCGGCTCCGGCTGCTCGCCGCGCACGAGATCGGCCATGCCCTGGGGTTCATGCACAACTTCGCCAGCACCCGGCATCCGGCACCGTCCGTGATGGACTACCCGCACGCCCGGGTCACCGTGACCGGCACCGGCGACCTGGATCTCTCGGACGCCTACCCGACCGGCCTCGGCCCCTGGGACCACTTCCTCGTCGCCCACGCCTACGGTCACTTCGTCGACGAGGAGCGCGAGTTGGCCGCCCTGCGGCGCGAGGCAGTGGATGCGGGACTGGTGTACGTCAGCGACGAGGACGCCGTCGGCACCTGCGCCGCCCACCCCGACGGAGTCCCGTGGGTGACCGGGGGAGACGCGCTCCAGGCTCTGGAGGCGGTGCTGCGGGTACGCCGGATCGCGCTGCGGGGCTTCTCGCGCGGGGTGGTGCCGCCCGGCCGGCAGACGGGCGAACTGGAGGAACGGGCGGTGCTGCTGCACCTGCTGCACCGCCACGAGGTCACCGCCGTCGCCCGCCTCGTCGGCGGAGTCCGCTACGGCTACGCGCAGGCCGGGGACGACGTCCCGGGCGGCGAGCCGGTGGCTGCGGCCACCCAGCACACGGCCCTGACCCGCCTGACCGCGCTGCTCCGGACCGACGAACTAGGCCTGCCCGCTGCCGTGTTGGACGTCCTCGCCCCGCCCGCGATCCGGTACGACCGCACCGACCAGTACTTCGACACCCGCACCGGACGGCTCCCCGACCCCTTCGAGGCCGTACGGACCGCTGCCACGCTGGTCACGGCCGAACTCCTCGACCCCGCCCGGCTCGGCCGCGTCGCCTGGCAGCACGCCGTCGACCCGGGCATGCCGGGCGTCAGGGACGTGATCGACGCCCTGCTGGCCACCACATGGCAGAGCGGCGAGCAGCGCGGGGACGGGCAGGTGCCGGGCTGGGAGAGCGTGCGGCACGCAGCCGACTGGACCGTCCTGAACCACCTGCTCACCGTTCTCGACACCCCCGGCCTGCACGCCCCGGTCAGGGCCACCCTCCGGGCCGCCCTGTACGAACTGGCCAACGCCCTGACGGTGCAGAGCGGCGAACAGCGGGCCGAAGCAGCCGAGTTGATCCGTTCCTACCTGGCCGACCCGCGCACCGTACGGCTCGACCCGCTGCCCCGGGTGCCGCCCGGCGCGCCGAACTGAGACCGTCAGGCGGCGCCCTGCTCCGGGGCCTCGGTGGGCGCCGCCAGCCACGGCATCCGACGGACGAGGACCTCCCGCATCCTGGTGAGGGCGGTGATCCTCTCCTCCAGCTCGGCCACCCGGCGCGCACCCACGCCATAGGCGTCCGCGCACGCCGGCGAGTAGGCGAAGACCTCCGGCAGATCGGTGTCCAGGTAGCGCACGAACGACTTCACGTCCTCGACGGTGAACCCGGAGGCCAGCAGGTCGCGGACGTTGCGGACCCGGGTCTCCGCGGCCGGACCGTAGACGCGGTACCCCGCCGAGGTCCGGGCGGACTCCAGCAGCCCCTGCTCCTCGTAGTAGCGCAGGGCGCGGGTCGTCGTGCCCGTCCGTGCCGCCAGTTCACCGATCAGCATCGTCGATCCCCCTCCGAACTCCCGGTCAGGCTACCGTCGTTCATCCGGCAGCACCGGCGAGGCGGACGACGGTCTTCCCGGTGTATCGACCGCCGACCAGGTCCAGGAGCGCCCGGGGCGCGCTCGGCAGTCCGTCGACCACCGTCTCGTCGTAGACGAGGGATCCCTCGCGCAGCCAGCCGCGGAACTGCGCACCGAACTCCGGGGCCAGGTCGAGGTGATCGAACAGGGTGAAGCCGCGGATGGTCAGGCGCTTGCCGAGCACGCTCAGCAGATCGCCGGGACCGTCGTCGGGACGGCCGGCGCGCTGCCGGTTGAGCGCTCCGCACACCGCGATGCGGCCGTGCACGTTCATGACCTCGATCGCGGCCCGCAACTGCTCACCGCCCACGTTGTCGAAGTAGACGTCGATGCCGTCCGGCGCCGCAGCGTGCAACCGGTCCACAACGGGGCCGTCGTGGTAGTCGAAGGCGGCGTCGAACCCGAGGACGCCGGTCAGATGGGCCACCTTCTCCGGCGACCCGGCGCTGCCGATCACCCGCGCCGCCCCCTTCAGCCGCGCGATCTGCCCGGCGAGGCCCCCGGTGGCCCCTGCCGCGCTGGAGACGAACACGGTGTCCCCGGGCTGGAGCCCGGCCGCCTCCATGAGCCCGACGTAGGCGACCAGACCGAATCCCAGGTGCATGGACGGGCTCGGGTAGGCCCTCTCGTCCACGCGGCGGAACGTCTCCGCGCCGGCCACCGCGTACTCCCGCCAGCCCAGCCGGTGCGTCACCAGGTCGCCCTCGGCCAACGTGGGGTCCGCCGAGGCGACCACCTCGCCCACGGCGTCGCCGTACATCACCTCGCCCACCTCGTAGCGGGGCATCGGCAGGTGGGAACCGCCCGACATCAACAGGAGCATGCCGGGGTCGAGCGACATGAAAAGGTTGCGCACGAGCACCTGGCCCGGCGCGGGGGCGGCCACGGCCGTGGTGACGGTCCGGAAGTGGGCGGGCGTGGGGAACCCATCGGGCCGTGCGGCGAGTCGGGTCTCCAGACCCGTGCGGGGGAGGACGGGGAAGGCAGGCGTCAATGCGCTCGTCGTGAAGGAGTTCATGCGGGGGACGCTAGACATTGACCCCTACGTGAAGGTCAACTCCCCGCGTCAGCCGGCACGTCGAGCGCCGGGCCTTCGAAGAGGCGGTGGGGAACATCCGGATCTGCCCCGTCCGCACAGGGAAAACCCTCGATTGCCCCCGACGTGGCTGACATGCGCGGGTCAAAGCTGAAATCCTCCCCCCACGCACGGATCCTCCATGGTGTGTTCACGGATCACGGTCCCCGCACAGCTCAGCTCGTCCCGGACAGCACACCGGCTGCCCGGTCTGTCACCGGCCGCGACCCGGCGGCCGCAGCAGGAGGAGTACGAGTGAGACGTCTTCCCCACAGACGGGCCACGGTCGGAGCCGCACTGGTCTCCACCGCCGCCTTCCTCGCCGTCGGCATTCAGTCGGTCCCGGCGACCGCCAAGCCCGCAGGCCCGCACCCCAGCCCCCTCCGCACCGGAGGCCTGGAGGCCAAGCTCACCCCCGCACAGCACTCCGCGCTGGTCAAGAGCGCCCGGCAGAAGACCGCCACGACCGCCCGCACCATCGGGCTCGGCGCGCAGGAGAAGCTGGTCGTCAAGGATGTCGTCAAGGACAACGACGGCACCCTGCACACCCGTTACGAGCGCACCTACGCCGGCCTCCCCGTGCTCGGCGGCGACCTGGTCGTGCACACCCCGCCCGCCTCCCTGGCCGCGGGCACGGTGAGCACGACCTTCAACAACAAGCAGCGGATCAAGGTCACTTCGACCACCGCGACCTACACCAAGTCCGCCGCCGAGACCAAGGCCCTCAAGGCCGCCAAGGCCCTTGACGCGAAGAAGCCCGTCACCGACAGCGCCCGCAAGGTGATCTGGGCCGGCAACGGCACCCCGAAGCTCGCCTGGGAGACGGTGGTCGGCGGCCTCCAGGACGACGGCACGCCCAGCCAGCTCCACGTCATCACCGACGCCACCACCGGCAAGGAGCTGTACCGCTACCAGGCGATCAAGACGGGCACCGGCAACACCCAGTACAGCGGCACGGTCAGCCTCAGCACCACGCTGTCCGGTTCGACGTACCAGCTGTACGACACCACGCGCGGTGGCCACAAGACGTACAACCTCAACCGGAGCACTTCCGGCACCGGCACCCTGTTCACCGACTCGGACGACGTCTGGGGCGACGGGACGGGATCCAACACCCAGACCGCCGGCGCCGACGCGGCCTACGGCGCGCAGGAGACCTGGGACTTCTACAAGAACACCTTCGGCCGCAGCGGCATCAAGAACGACGGTGTCGCCGCCTACAGCCGGGTCCACTACAGCAGCGGCTACGTCAACGCCTTCTGGGACGACGACTGCTTCTGCATGACCTACGGCGACGGCTCGGGCAACACCCACGCCCTGACCTCGCTGGACGTCGCAGGTCACGAGATGAGCCACGGTGTCACCTCCAACACCGCCGGACTCGAATACAGCGGTGAGTCGGGCGGGCTGAACGAGGCCACCTCCGACATCTTCGGCACGGGCGTGGAGTTCTACGCCAACAACTCCAACGACGTCGGCGACTACCTCATCGGCGAGAAGATCGACATCAACGGCGACGGCTCGCCGCTGCGGTACATGGACAAGCCGAGCAAGGACGGCGGATCCGCCGACAGCTGGTACTCCGGCGTCGGCAACCTGGACGTGCACTACTCCTCGGGCCCCGCGAACCACATGTTCTACCTGCTCTCCGAGGGCAGCGGCACCAAGGTCATCAACGGTGTCACCTACAACAGCACCACCTCGGACGGCGTCGCGGTCACCGGCATCGGCCGGGCCGCCGCCCTGCAGATCTGGTACAAGGCGCTGACGTCGTACATGACGTCGAGCACCAACTACGCCGGCGCCCGCACCGCGGCCCTCAACGCGGCGGCCGCGCTGTACGGCACCAACTCCACCCAGTACGCCGGGGTGGGCAACGCGTTCGCGGGCATCAACGTCGGAGGCCACATCAATCCGCCCAGCAGCGGAGTGACGGTCACCAACCCGGGCAGCCAGACCGCCACCGTCGGCACCGCGGTCAGCCTGCAGATCCAGGCGAGCAGCACCAACAGCGGTGCGCTCACCTACAGCGCCTCCGGTCTGCCCGCCGGCCTGTCGATCAACGGCTCGACCGGTCTGATCTCCGGCACGCCCACCACCGCGGGCAGCTCCAGCACCACGGTCACGGTGACCGACTCCACCGGCGCCACCGGCACCGCGACCTTCAGCTGGACGGTCAACCCCACCGGGGGCGGCTGCTCGGCGACCCAGCTGCTGAGCAACCCGGGCTTCGAGTCGGGCAGCACCGGCTGGACGGCGACCAGCGGAGTCATCGGCACCGACAGCGGTGAGGCGGCCCACAGCGGCTCCTACAAGGCCTGGCTCGACGGCTACGGCTCCTCGCACACCGACACCCTGTCCCAGTCGGTGACGATCCCCGCGGGCTGCAAGGCGACCCTGACCTTCTACCTGCACATCGACACCGACGAGACCACCAGCAGCACCCAGTACGACAAGCTGACGGTGACCGCCGGTTCGAAGACCCTGGCGACGTACTCGAACCTCAACAAGGCCTCCGGCTACAGCCAGAAGTCCTTCGACCTGTCCTCGCTGGCGGGCTCGACGGTCACGCTGAAGTTCAACGGAGTCGAGGACTCCTCGCTGCAGACCAGCTTCGTCGTGGACGACACCGCCCTGACGACCGGCTGAGTTCCCTCACGTCACGGTCCCGCACGCCGGAAGCCGTCCGGGTGCGGGACCGCGGCATGTCAGCTCAGCGGATCCAGTGTCAGGTACGCCTGCTGCGGGCCGCCGTCGTGGACCAGCGACTCCTGGTTGCCGACGTCGTCGAAGGCGAACGCGTACGCCTTCCCGTCGGCCATCTGCGCGTGGATCTTGCGCGCGTAGTGGTTGGTCACCGCGTCCTGGTAGAAGTTCGCCGCCGAGGAGTCCGGCTGGTTGGGGTTGACCAGCAGTGTCGAGCGGTTGAAACCGGCGCACAGGGTGCGCGAGATGGGCCCGCGGACGGTGTCGTTGGGGGCGTCGAGCAGCTTGTGACAGCCGAAGATGCTGGACGCGTCCGGCTTCTGGAAGCTGGTGACGACCGCGCCGGCGGAGTTGGTGAAGTTCATGACGTTCCCCGAGACCCGCCCGAAGTACCTGGTGTTCGGCTGGTCGGCGAACGGCGTGACCGTCAGGGTCGAGGTCGCGTACTTCTGCCAGACCCGGTTGACGTAGTCGTCCATCACGTTCGCCGGCAGGGCCCCGGTCTCCACGCCGTACAGCGGGGAGAGGGCGCGCAGCACGGTGCCGTCGGGCCGTGTCTGGATCAGGTTGCCCCAGCCGCCCGGCTGTCCGCGCAGCGCGTTGAAGAAGCCGGTGTAGCCACCGGACTTCAGGTGCCCGGTGCTGCTCACACTGCCGTCGGCCCGCTGCACGCCGACCGCGTACGGCGCCGAGAACATGTCCACCTGGGTGCTGTTGAGCCACAGCCCGGAGTCGTTCAGCGTGTACTCCGACCAGTTGAACAGGATGTTCCGGTTGGGGTCGGAGGGGTTCTGCACGGCCGGCTGCACCAGGCCGCCGGTGGTCAGCCTGAAGTCGAGCTTCTGGCCGTAGGAGAAGTAGATCCGGCCGGAGAACTTCGGTATCCGGATCGTCGCCGACTGGCCGGGGGCCGGTCCGGCGATCGCCGCGTCCGGCGCGGGAGTCGGCGGGTTGCCGCCCGCCGGCCAGGCGTGGAAGGCGCCGTTCGCGTCGGCCCAGCCCTGCCGTCCCGAGGACAGCTGGGTGCCGAGGTCGTAGACGTACACCGGGCCGGAGCGGCCCGAGTTGTTGGTGATCTTCAGCGGGACGGTGTCCGGGACGGCGGCATCGGCGCGGTCCGGGGCGGCCAGCGCGAGCAGGCCGCCGACCAGGGCCGCCGTGGCCGCCAGGGGCAGCGCGGGGCGCGTGAAGCGGGTGAGCACTCTCCACCTCCGTGTGGGGGTCGGGGTCGTACGGGCATTGGTCCGTACCTGTTTGAGAGCGCTCTCAGCGTTGCGGTCGGGCGGGTGCATGTCAATGAAGCGGACCGGATCCGGATGACGCCCACCCTGCGGCGGACGTCCGGACCGCGCGTCCGTGGGCGTCAGAAGGCGCGCTTGAGCAGGTCGAACAGCGCGGCCCAGTGGCGCTCGTCGGCGTCCCGGCCGTAGGCGGGGGTGTCCGCCTGCGTGTAGCCGTGGTGTGCGCCCGGGTAGACCTCGCAGGTGTGCCGGACCCCGGCGGCCGTCAGCGCCTCTTCCAGGTGCCGCATCTGCTCCTCGGGCAGCGACGGGTCCTGGTCCGCGTGCCCGAAGTACAGCTCGGCGGTGATGTGCCCGGCGCCCCGGTGCGGACTGTCGGGAGCGTCGGTGGCGAGCCGTCCGCCGTGGAAGCCGGCCGCGGCCACCACCCGGTCCGCGTGGGTGGCCGCCGTCCGCAGGGCCAGCCGGGCGCCCATGCAGTAGCCGGCCAGCGCCACCGGGCCGTCGCCGGCCAGGGGGCTGTCGGCGAGCAGGCCCAGGTAGGCGTCCGCGTCACGCCGCGTCTGCTCCGGGGTGAGAGAGGCCACGACGGGACCGAGCCGCTCCCAGATGGTCGGGTCGGCCGAGGGGTCGATGAACTCCGGCAGGTCCAGGACCGGAGCGCGGCCGAGCCGGTAGAACACGTTCGGCACCAGGACCGTGTAGCCGGCGCCGGCGAGCCGGTCGGCCATCGCCCGCAGCTGCGGGCGCAGCCCGTAGGCGTCCTGGTAGAGGAGGACCCCGGGATGCGGCTGCCCGTCAGCGGGGTGGGCGAGGTAGGCGTCGGCGACGCCGTCCTCGGTCGGGATGTCGACGGCTGTTCCCTGAACGGCGGTCATGCTGCGGAGCCTCCTGAGGAATCGGCGGCGGGACACGTGCGCCCTCGGTGCCGCGTACACGCTTCATGCTGCCATGCAAGATCCACACGGAGGCACCCCAGTGCCGCCCTCACTCGAACCGTGAGGTGTCCCCGGCGCCCCGCCGCACGATCTCCGCCTCGCCGCTGGAGAAGTCCACGACCGTGGTCGGCTCGGTGCCGCACTCCCCGGAGTCCACCACCGCGTCCACCGTGTGGTCGAGCCGGTCCTTGATCTCCCAGCCCTGGGTCAGGGGCTCCTCCTCGTCCGGCAGCAGCAGCGTGCTGGACAGCAGCGGTTCACCCAGTTCGGCCAGCAGGGCCTGGGTGACCACATGGTCCGGGATGCGCACGCCCACGGTCTTCTTCTTGGGGTGCTGCAGCATGCGCGGCACTTCGCGGGTGGCCGGGAGGATGAAGGTGTAGCTGCCGGGAGTGGACGCCTTCACGGCCCGGAACACGTCGTTGTCGACGCGGACGAACTGGCCGAGCTGCGCGAAGTCCCGGCACATCAGCGTGAAGTGGTGCCGGTCGTCCAGATGGCGGATCGATCGGATCCGGTCGATGCCGTCCCGGCTGCCCAGGCGGCAGCCCAGTGCGTAACAGGAGTCGGTCGGGTATGCGATGAGCGCCCCCGACCGCACCGCGTCGGCGATCTGGCCGATGCTGCGCGGCTGCGGGTTCTCGGAGTGCACGTCGAAGTACTTCGCCACCCGCCGAGCTTATGCCGTCCCCGGACACTCCGCGCGCAGACCGGGCGTGCCCGCCGCCGTGCCGTGGCAGGACCCGGCCGGCCGGCGCACCGACGAACCGTCGCCCTGCGTTCCGGACACGGGGGTGTCCACGGCGTGTGCCGGGGCACCGGCCCGGTGTCCTCCTGCCGCTCGTGCCCTCGCCGGTCGTGCACTCTCCTCCGGTCCGCCGGCGAAGACGCGCCCACCGCCGACAGGGACGGACCTGGGCCCGCCTGGGGTAACGTCCACGTACGAAAACCGAGGTCAACCCGACGACGAGGAGACGGACGACGTGGCCGGCGGAGCCGACGAGGGTCCCCACGCCCAGCAGCCGCACGACACCGACACCGCCTGGGCGGAGCAGCTGCTCGACCATCTGCGGCCCGCGGGCCGTGCACCGCGCCGGGTCGTCACCTGGCTCGGGAAGGCAGTCGGGGCGACGGTCTCCCTCCAGGACGCGCACGGCTTCCTCCTCGCCGGTGAACGGCTGCCGCTCGACGGCGGCGTGCTCGCCGACGTGGTCGCCGGCCGGCTCTCCTCGGCCGCTGTGGAAGACGGCGCACGCCATGTCCGCATGGTCGGGATACGCCACCCGGAACAGGGCCCGGCGGCCGGAGCGGTGCTGGCCGTGGCCCGCCCGGAGCCCTTCGACCGGCGCGCCGCCGAGATCGTGAACCGGACCGCGTGCGTGCTCGAACTGCTCCTGAGGGAAAAGGCGCTGACGGACGCCGGGCGCCGGCTGCGGCGGGCCACCGCCGACCTGCGGCTGGCCATTCTGCAGCTGCTGATGGTGGAGGACACCGTCTCCGCCCGCCGGGTCGCGGCCGGCCTGTGGCCGGGCCTGCTCGAGGCGGACACCGCCCGCGTGTACGTCGTGGAGGTCGTCCCCGCCGAGCGTGACGAACTCGCCGACGCGTGCGCGGACGTCACCGAAGGCCAGGCACTCGTCGTGCGCTGCCCCGCGATGGACGGACACGTGATCGTCGTCGGTCCCGGACCGGCCGCGGGAGAGCGACTGCGCTCCCTTCTCGACGGCCGGCCGGACGCCTTCCTCGGCGGCAGCCTGCGCCAGCGCCTCGCCCGCACCGCCACCGCCTACGGTCAGGCCATCAGCGCCCTCGCCGTCGCCCGCTACCGCCCGGACCAGACGGCCGTCTACGCCGAACGCACCCACCCCGAACGGCTCATGGACCCCGCCGCCCTGCGCGCCTGGTCGGCCGGCGTGCTCCGCCCCCTCGACACGCTGCCTCACCACATCCGAGCCGAACTGCTCGCCACCACCCGGCTGGGCCTGGAGTTCACCGCCGTCAACGCGGCCAAGGTGCTCGGCGTCAGCCGCAACACCGTGCGCGCCCGCATGGATCGCGTCGAGTCGCTGATCGGCAGCGACTTCTCCGACCTCCGCACCCGCGCCGCCGCCCACCTCGCGCTCAACACCGAGGCGGTGCAGGGCCCGTACGACGCCGACGGCACGGCCCACCAGCCGGCCCCCGTCCGGCTCGGCGACCTGCTCGCCTCGGCCGCGCTGCGGTCCTGGGCCGAGGAACTGCTCGGCCGCCTGGACGCGGACGGCCGCGACGTGCGCGGCACCCTGCGCGCCTGGATCGCCGCCGACGCGAACGCCGAACGCACGGCCCGCGACCTCGGCGTGCACGCCCAGACCGTGCGCGACCACGTCCGGACCGCCGAACCGGTCCTGGAACGCCAGCTGCTGGCCATGGGCAGCGATCTGTACGAGGTCGTCCTCGCTCATCTGGCCACCGGCGCCCTCGCCGCTCCCGCCCTCGGCGGGGCGAACCAGGGCCAACCGGACCCACCTGTGCACAAGTGAGTCCTCGCCGCGCCCCAAGGGGCACCGGCGCGATACCCACCGCCGTGCCTCGCACGTAAGTTCAGCAGGTGCGGGGCACGACCGGCACGGGGGACCGGTCGGTGCCCCGTACGTCTCTCAGGCACCCAGCCGGACCGGCACCTCCTGCCAGCCGTGGGCGATGAACGACGGCACGTGCCGCAGCTCGTCGGGGCCGACCGCCAGCCGCAGGCCCGGGAAACGGGCGAACAGCGCGGGCAGTGCCGTCAGCGCCTCCATGCGGGCCAGCGGGGCGCCGATGCAGCGGTGTACTCCGATCCCGAACGCCAGATGGTCGTCGGTGCCGCGCGCCGCGTCGAACCCTGCCGCGTACGGCCCGTAGCGCGCCGGGTCCAGGCCGGCGGCCGCGTACGTCGTGATGATCGCGTCCCCGGCCGGGATCGTCACCTCCCCGACCTTCAGGTCCGCCACCGCGAACCTGAGCGGCAGCGCGGCGATCGACGGATGCACCCGCAGCGTCTCCTCCACCACGGCCTCCCAGCCGACCTCCCCGGAGCGCACGGCCGCCAGCTGCGCCGGGTGTGTCAGCAGGGCCACGACCGCGTTGCCGATGAGATTCACGGTGGTCTCGAACCCGGCACCGACCACCAGGAGCAGCGTGTGCAGCAGCTCCTCGTCGGAGAGCCGGTCGCCCTCCTCGTCCCGGACCCGGATCAGCTCCGTGGTGAGATCGTCGCCCGGTTCCTTGCGCCGGTACGCGAGCAGCGACCCGAGCACCGTGCCGATCCGCTCCTGCACGGACGCCGCGTGCTCCGGGCTCGGGTCGGAGGTGTCGAAGATGTCGGTGATGAGCCGTGCCGCGTCCGCGCGGAACTCGTCGGGCACACCGAGCAGTTCGCAGATCAGGCGCATCGGCAGCGGATGGGCGAACCCGGCCCGCAGGTCGACCGCGCGGCCGTCGGCCCCCTCGGCCGCCAGCGTGTCCAGCAGGTCGGCGGTGATGGCAGCCACGCGCGGGCGCAGCGCCTCGGTGCGCCGGTGCGTGAAGCTCGGCGCCACCAGCTTGCGCAGCCTGGTGTGGTCGGGACCGTAGGTGGACAGCATGTTGACCACGCCGACCCAGGTCACGATCCAGCTCCAGGCGGGATGCTCACCGGTCTGCGGCCACAGCCGCCAGTGCCGGCGCGCGTCCTTGCTCACCAGCGGATCGAGGATCAGGTCCTTGAGGACGTCGTACCCCGTGGGCGCCCAGGCGGGAATGCCGCCGGGCAGTTCCACGGGAACGACCGGGCCGAGGGCGCGCAGCCGGGCGCTCTCGGCACCGATGTCGGTGCCGAACGGGTCGAGCGGGATGCGGTCGGTGACGGTCACGACGGCTCTCCTGGCTGTTCGGCTCTCGCGAGGCAGTCACCGTCCAGTAGACACCGTCGCCGACCGGGAGCGAACGGCGCATCCACGACGCGTGGCCGGAAACCGACGTGGCGCCCGGACCGGGACCTCACCTGGCCGCGGGTTCGGCCGGCAGGTTGAAGACGTGGTCCGGAGAGATGATCTGCGTGATCTCCTGGCCGAACAGGGTGCTCGGTTCCTCGTCGTCGTGGTTGATGTCGGTGTTGAGCAGCACCACCATGGTCGCCTGCGCCGACGGGAGGTAGACGGTCAGGGACTCGTAGCCCGGCAGGGAGCCGTTGTGGCCGATCCAGCCCTGCACGTCGAAGATGCCCAGCCCGTACCCGGCGCCCGGGATCGGCGTCGCCGGTGTGATGAGCCGCTGCTTCTGCATGGCCGGACCGATCATCCGCCGGCCGTCCGGGAATTGGCCGGTCGCCACCGTGCGTGCCCACACCCGCAGATCGTCCTGCTTCGAGATCATCGCGCCGGCCGCCCACCCCCAGGACGGGTTCCAGTCGGCCGTGTCCCCGACCTTGCCGTCGGCCGTCTGGTCCGTGTAGCCCTGCGCGTGCGGTGCCGGGAACTCCGCGCCGGTCGGGAACAGTGTGCTCTGCATGCCGGCGGGGGCGAGGATGTGCTGGTGGATGTAGTCACCGAGCTGCTGTCCGCTCTCCTTCTCGACGACCAGGCCGAGCAGGATGAGGTTGGTGTTGCAGTAGGAGAACTTCTGTCCCGGCTGGAAGAGCACCGGATGCTTGAAGGAGTAGTCGAGCAACTGCTGGGGTGTGAAGCTGCGTTGCGGGTCGGACGTGAGCGCCTTGTAGAAGTCGTCGTCCTCGGAGTAGTTGAACAGCCCGCTGCGCATGCCGGCGAGCTGCCGCAGCGTGATCGTGTCCCCGTTCGGCACACCGTCGACGTACTTGCCGATCGGATCGTCCAGGCCGACCTTGCCCTGGTCCGCCAGCTGCAGCAGCGCCGTCACGGTGAAGGTCTTGGTCTCGCTGCCGATCCGCATGTACAGGTTCGGTGTCATCCGCAGGCCGTTGCCCTTGTCGGCGATACCGAACGAGCTGACGTAACTGCCCCGGTCGGGCGTCCAGATGCCGACCGTCACGCCGGGGACGTTCGCCTCGCGCATCACGTTCTGCACCGCGGTGTCGAGTTGGCGGGCCACGTCCGGGGTGAGGGCGCGGACGTCCGGTGCCGAGGGGGAGGGGCTGGGTGATCCGGCGGCGAACACGGCGGGCGCGGAGGCCGGCGCCGCTCCTGCCGGAGTACCGGCGAGCGGCACCATCAGCGTCCCTGTCGCGACGGCGACGACGGCCCCCCTGCGCAGGCGTGCGGACGAGTGCGGCATGGGCTGACTCCAAGCACGTGAGTGCCGAAACGTGCGGTGGGCGGGACGTCGGAGCCCTGTTTCCCCAATATAGGAGCGCTCACTGCGCTGCGCCTGTCGACCAAGGGCGCCCCGCGGCCCGCCGCGGGATGCTTGTCGGACGGGCGGAACGCCCCGTTCGAGGGGTCTGCTCACCCGACCCGGTGAGTGGGCGGGCCGGAGCGTACCGGTGGCGTGCCTCGGGCGTTGCCCCGGCATGAACGTCACCGAGCGCGCGAACGGGACGGACCGCAGGGAGCGGACCCAGGGCAGAGCCCTGGCGGACCGGACCCGTGAGCCGATCTACGCCCAACTCGTCGCGGAGTGGCGGGACCAGGGACGTACCGTGCCCGCCGAACCGGAAGTGCTCTGGCTCACCCTCGCCGGCCTGACGCTGTGCACCCGGGCCCGGCCCGAACGCTCCTGATCCGCTACCGCCCGCACAGCGGCGCGAGGACCGCGAGCGTGCCGTTGGCCTCCCGCAGCGCCGCCTCCAGGGTGCCTGGCGTGTGCAGCGTGCCGGTGCCGTCCGGAGGGATCAGCCACTCCAGGAAACGCGCCGACCGGTACGGCGGCGGTACGGCGACCCAGGACCTCTTGGTCGCGTACCGCAGCCCGGCGCCGACCCAGCCGCCGTAGGGGTCCGGCGGCAGGAAGAACCCGACCCGCCCCGCGGCGGTGTCCACCAGGGTCGGCCCCGGCACGGGCAGGGAGGGCCGCCACAGCAGGTCCAGGGTGAGCAGGCCGAGCCGGTCGGGAACGCTCAGGACGTCCCAGAAGCGGCCCGCCTCCAGCAGCGCGATGCCCTCGCCGTGGTCCCACTCCCATTTGCACGCGCGCGGATCGGCCGCCGCCGCGGCGAGCCACTCCACGCCCCGCATCCACATCGTGTTCGTCATGCACTGCTCCGGGTGATCGTCGCTCGTCCGACATGGGCGCAGGGAACGGCCGTGACCGGACGCTCGGTGCGCCTGCACGCCAATCCGGCATATGCATGCTCGTAGATATTTCTACCTGGCGGAAGGGGTGGCGCGGCCTGGCGATTGAGATGGCACGTTCGAACTCCGAGCGCCGGTTCGTCATGCAGGGGAGGGGGATGCGTCACTCCCGGCGGCACCGTGCGCTCAGCTCACGCTTGATTCAAGTGCGGCCACAATCGATTCAAGCTTCATGTCTTGATGGCGGTGCGTTTTCCGTCGTACGGTCAGGCTGTTCCGTCACCGTATCCCGCGAGGTACTCCATGGACCGCACGCGCCTGCACGCCCTCCTGGCCCGCGAGAGTGCCGAGGCCGAACGCCGTAACCCGCGTTCCAGGGCGGCCTACGCGCGGGCCGACCACCTCTTCGGCCGGGTGCCGATGACCTGGATGAACAAGACCGCCGGGGCCTTTCCCCGGTACCTGGCCGAGGCGCGCGGCGCCCGGGTCACCGACGTGGACGGACACGAGTACATCGACTTCTGCCTCGGGGACACGGGCGCGATGGCCGGTCACTCGCCCGCCGCCGTGACGGAGGCCGTGCACCGCCGGTACGCCGAGCTGGGCGGGGCCACCGCCATGCTGCCCACCGAGGACGCCGAGTGGGTCGGTGCGGAGCTGACCCGCCGCTTCGGTCCGGCCCGCTGGAGCCTCTCGCTGACCGCGACCGACGCCAACCGCTGGGCGATCCGGCTCGCCCGGGCGGTCACGGGGCGACCGAAGATCCTGGTGAACAGCTACTGCTACCACGGCAGCGTCGACGAGTCGCTGATCGTCGTCGGCCCGGACGGCCGGGGCACCGCCCGCCCCGGCAACGTCGGGGCCCCCTGCGACGTCACCCTGACCAGCAGGGTCGCCGAGTTCAACGACCTCGCCGGGCTGGAGCGCGAGCTGGCCCACGGGGACGTCGCCGCCGTCCTCATGGAGCCCGCGCTCACCAACATCGGCATCGTCCTGCCCGAACCCGGCTACCTCGCCGGCGTACGGGAGCTGACCAGGCGGTACGGCACCCTGCTGATCAACGACGAGACGCACACCTTCTCCGCGGGCCCCGGCGGCTGCACGGCCGCCTGGGAACTCGACCCCGACCTGCTCACCATCGGCAAGGCGATCGGCGGAGGCATCCCGGCCGGCGCCTACGGCCTCTCCGCGGATCTCGCCGAGCGGCTGCTGGGCCGCGCCGACCTGGACCTCGTCGACATGGGCGGCGTCGGCGGCACCCTGGCCGGCAACGCGCTGTCCGTCGCCGCGACCCGGGCCACCCTGGAACACGTGCTCACCGACGAAGCCTTCGCCCGGATGACGAAGCTCTCCGCGCGCTTCGAGGAAGGCGTCCGGGCCGGTATCGAGGCCCACCACCTGCCCTGGTCCGTCAGCCGGCTCGGCGCCCGCACCGAGTACCGCTTCACCTCGCCGGCGCCCCGCACCGGCACCGAGTCCGCGGCCGCCGCCGACGAGGAGCTGGAGGACTTCCTGCACCTCTACCTCGCCAACCGGGGCATCCTGCTGACCCCGTTCCACAACATGGCGCTCATGTGTCCCGACACCACGGAGCAGGACGTGGACACGCACACCGAGGTATTCGCCGCGGCCCTGGCCGAACTGACCGGCTGAGCCGGGACCTTCCCCCCAAGCGACACGCAAGGAGAGTCGTGGACGAGATCGACCGGGCCATTCTGCGGGAGCTGCAGACCGACGGCCGAATCGCCTACTCCGACCTCGGCCCGAAGGTCGGCCTGTCCGCCTCGGCGGCCCGCCAGCGCCTGCAACGTCTGCTGGACTCCCGGGCCGTCCAGGTCGTCGGCGTCACCGATCCGATGGCCATGGGCGGGCAAGCCATGGCCCTGCTCGGCATCGGCGTGGACGGCGACCCGCGCACCGTCGCCGACGCCCTCGCCGAACGCCCCGAGGTGGTCTACTCGGTGCTCACCTCCGGCGGGTTCGACCTGTTCGCCGAGGTGGTCGCACCGGGCCCCAAGGACCTGCTGGACTTCGTCAACGATGTGGTGCGGCCCATCGAGGGCGTGCGCGAGATCCGGTCCTTCCCGTACTTCGGGATCCACACCCATCGCTTCCTGTGGGACGTGGGCTGACCTGCGCGGCTCCAGGGGCACGGGACGCCGGGGTCAGGTGACCGGCGGCTCGGGCGCCAGGACCAGCAGCGTGGCGTCGTCGCGGACGTCGTAGCGGCGTTGCCCCAGATCGGCCCAGACGGCGCCCGCCAGCTCGCCGTACCCGGTGTCCGCGAGGTGGGTCAGCCGCTCGGGCAGCGGGTAGAAGGCGCCGGAGGCGTTCCGGGCCTCCCAGACGCCGTCCGAGGCCAGCAGCAGGCGGTCACCCGCTCCGAGCGGCACGGTGACCTCCTTGGGGGGATCGGCGCCGATCGGCCCGAGGCCCAGGGGAGCGGCCTCCGCGACGGTGACCTCCCGGGCCTGCCCGTCGTGCAGCAGCACCGGTGCCGGATGCCCGCAGGCGACCACCCGTACCGCCCGCGCGTCGGCCGTGAACTCCAGCAGCACCGCGGTCGCGAACAGTTCCGCATGCCGCACACCGGCCGAGTCCACCGCCAGCCTGCGTTCCATCAGGGCCGCGACCGACTCCAGGTCCGGCTGGTCCAGCACCGCCTCCCGGAAGGCGCCCAGCAGCGACACCACCGTGGCGACGGCCGACAGCCCGTGCCCCTGTACGTCCCCCATCACCGCCCGGACGCCGTGGGGCCCCGCCCGCACGTCGAAGAAGTCCCCGCCCACCAGCGTTCCGTCCTGGGCGGCCCGGTAGAAGCCCGCGCACCGCAGGTGTCCGACCCGGTCCGGCAGCGGCGGCATCACGGCCCGCTGTACGGCCTCCCCGATCGCCCGCTCCATGACCAGCTGGGCGTCCCGGTGACTGCGTACAAAGGAGACGAACACACTCAGCAGGGAGACGAACGCGATGGTGAGCAGGTCGGTGTTGCCGGGACGGTTCAGATGCGTGGCGGGGATGTTCACCGAGGCGACGACCAGCGCGCCGAGGACGGCGGTCGCCAGCGGTCCGTACGACAGGACGGCGAGCGGCGGTATCGCGCCCAGCAGGAAGCCGAGATCGCTCGCGTGGGGGGTGACGAGCCCGGCCGCGGTCACGAGCACCAGCAGCAGCACAGGCAGCACCCGCACCCATCGCGGCGGTGGCGCGCCCCGCAGCCAGCCGCGCTCCTCCCGGTTCCGACGCGACGACCAGCCGCGCACCGACCTCACATCCCCACGCTACGCCGTCGCCCGGAGGGGGGCTTTCCGTCGGACGACGGTGCATGCACCCCGGCAGACGGGAAGATCCCAGGCCCCCGGTGGCTGCGCCGCAGGAACGGGCTCCGGGAGTCGCGCTGCAAAAAAAAGGGGTCGACGCGCACCGGGTCCGCTGCCTAGCGTGTGCGGCACGCCCGAGACATACGGAAGGAGGCGAGCGTCATGTCGTCCACAGTCATCCAACGCTCCCGCCTTCCGTTTCCCCGGGCGTAGCACGTCTGACCATCCCGGGAGCGCGCCCCGCTGCACACAGCACGCATCCCGGAGGATTCCATGACCGCTGTGGTCATCCGCACGCTCGACGAGAGCAGTGCTCACCTTTTCGACGCCCTGCCCGACCCGCTGGGCTTTCGTGAGAAGCACCGCAGGACCTTCTACCGCCCCGACTGGAAGCGGGTCGCCCTGCGCGACGGCCGGGTCGTGGCCCGCGCCGCCTGGTGGGCCAGGCCCGAGGACCCCGAGCCGCTCGTGATCAACTGGTTCGACGTGGCCGAGGGCGAGGAGGAGGCCGGAGCCGAACTCCTGCGGACGGCACCCTGGCACACCGCGGAACTCGAGCTCGATCTGCCCGCCGACTGGTCCGACGTGCCCGGCCTGCGGACCGCCGTCGCCGGCCGCACCGCAGCCGCACGCAAGGCCGGATACGAACCGCTGGTTGAACGGTTCCTCTACCGCTGGACCCCGGACCTCGGCCGGCCCGAGCGCCCCCGACGCCTCGCCTTCTCCGCCGAACCGGACGACACCGTGTTCTTCGACGCCCTGTGCCGCATCCACTCCGTCACCCTGGACGCGCACGCCCGCCGGGCCATCGAACAGGGCGGAGTGGACCGGGCCGCCCAGGAGGAACTCGACATCTTCCGCTGGTTTCCGTCGCCGCGAGAGTGGTGGCAGCTCGCCCGCACGCCCGAGGGCGAGACGGTCGGCATCCACATTCCGGCCCGCAACCCGGCCGGACCGTGCGTCGGCTTCATCGGCGTCCTGCCGGAACACCGCGGCCACGGCTATGCCTACGACCTGCTCGCCGAATGCACCCACTTCCTCGCCGAACACGGCGCCGAGTTCATCGCCGGCGCCACCGACCAGGGCAACTTCCCCATGGCCGCGCACTTCACCAGGGCCGGATACCCCGTCGTACGCAAGCGCCTCAACTTCTGGGCCGAACCCGTTGTCAGTGCCGGGTGACATGCTGACGGAGTGCTGACGGGCAGCGGAACGGGGGAGGGGCCATGGGGTTCGACGGCGGGGTGTGGCGGGTGCGCGCGGGGGAGGAGCCGGTCGGCGAGATCCTGATCGACGAGGCCGACTTTCCCTGGCTGTCCGGCAGGTTCACCGAGGGCTCCGGCTTCGCCGCTGTGCAGGATCTCTTCGCCCGGGAACTCGCTCTGACGGAGGCGGACGACGAGTCGAGCCGGGAGGACTGGGAGTCCGCGTACGCCGAGATACGGCACCGCGTCTCCCTGTCCTCGCCGGACGGCCCGGTCCCCGAGTTCCTGCTGCACATCGACGGGGACCGGGCCTGGTTCCGGTGGAGCGACGAGCCGTTCGAGGAGCCCGCGGCGACGGAGGGCCAGTAGGCCGGACCGACGGCGGCGGGCTGGTCGGCCGTGGCTGCGCAGGCGGGCTATTCGGACGGCTCCCCGGCCAGCCGGGTCTCCGCCGTCGCGAGGATCTCGGTGACCCGCAGGCCGAACGCGGCGTCGCAGGCGTGCGGGCGGCCCGTACGGGCGGCGGTCAGCAGGGCGTCCGCGGCGCGGGCGAGGGCGGGCACCGCCCCCTCCGAACTCCTCGGCAGCAGCGACACGCCGGCCTCGCCCCGCAGTTCGAGGTCGGCTCCGGCCGCCGCCGGCGGTGCCGTCAGGCTCAGTGTGAGCGTGCTCGACGCGCCGGTGGCGTGATCGAGAACCAGATGCACGGTGTCGGAGGGGCCGTGTGCCGCCGCCAGGACCTGCCGTACGTCGCCGAGCACCGGCAGCAGCACGGACAGGGCGTGCGGCCCCACGTCCCACAGCGCGCCCTTCTCCCGCCGCCAGGGGGAGGCCGCGAACGGACTGTCGCTCGTGAACACGGCCCCCAGCCACTGCGCCCGCGCCGTGAACCAGCCCGCCTCGGAGGCCTGTTCCTCGATCCAGGCCTCCGGCTCCTTCTGGAAGCGTGTGGTGAAGAACACAACCGAAGCCACCCCGGTCCGCTCCGCCGCCACGGCGACGGCCCGTGCCTCGGCGACCTCCAGTGCCAGGGGCTTGTCCAGCAGCAGATGGCAGCCCGCCCGAGCCGCCCGAACCGCCAACTCGGCCTGCACGGACGGCGGAAGCGCCACCGCCACCGCCTCCACGTCGGCCAGCAGCGCGTCCACGTCGTCGTACGCCCGCACGCCGTACTGCTCCGCCAGCGCGGAGGTCGCCTCCGGGCGGCGGCCCCAGACCCCGGCGAAGTCCAGGCCGGTGTGCCCGGCGAGGGCGGGGGCGTACGCCGCCTGGGCCCAGGGGCCCGTTCCCAGCAGTCCGATGCGCATGTCGCGTTCCTTTCTCCGAACCGGTGGCCGCAGCTTCACGACGCCTTGTCCCGGTCGCCGTCGACGTACGGCTGTGCCGCTTTCCCGTCCCCCGCCAGCCACCGGGCGATGGTCTCGGCGATCGGCTGGCCGGTGTCCATCTCGACGAAGCCGAACTGGCCGGACTGGTTGCACTCGAGGAACCACCAGATGCCGTCCGTGTCCTCCGCGAAGTCGAAGGCACCGTAGGCGAGTTCGGCCTCCCTCATGTAGCGGAGGACGGCCTCGGCCACGCGTGGGGGCACGTCCGCCGGGAGCCAGGGGGAGACCGACGGGGCGAAACGGACGTCCACGTCGTCGGGGTGGCCGTCCGGGTCGGCCGGCTTGCGTGCGGCCAGCAGACGGTCGCCGACGACCGTGAGCCGGATGTCGGCCCGCTTGGGGATCCGCCGCTGCAGCAGGGTCGGGCCGAAGGCTACGGCCGCGAAGTCGGTGTCCGGCGCGACCCGGCTGGTGGGCACCGCCCGCGGCGGCTCCTGCGGATGCGCGCCGGAGACGGGCTTGACCACCAGGTCCGGGAACCGCTCCGCGAACTCCCGGGCCGCCTGCGGAAACGTCGTGATCAGCGTGGCCGGCACGGCGAGTCCGCTGCGCTGTGCGAGCCGCAGCTGCCAGGGCTTGTGGCGGGCGCGGCGGGCCGCGTCCGGGTGGTTCATCCAGCGCGCGTCGGTACACCGCAGCATGCCGAACAGCGCCTGGGAGGACTCCTCCGTCAGCCAGGCGGAGGGCTGGGCGGCGCGTGCGGCCGCGTCCCCCGGCCTGCGCACCCACACGGAGCGCAGGCCGTTCACGCTCACCAGGCGCCCGCCGACGGACAGGTGCCCGCGGGAGGCGCCCTGCACGTACTCGCCGGACAGGGCCACCCCATTGGTGAGGTCGGCGGGATCGAGCCGGACCACGGGCACGCCGGTCTCGCGCAGCCGGAGGACCACCATGTCCGCCGTCACGTCCTCTTCACTGGTCAGGATGAGCACGGTCATCTTGCGCAGGCCCGCGTTCAGTCGTCGAAATGCGTCTTGGAGCCGGCCGTGGAGGTCGTTGTCCCCAGCGCTCTCAAGATTGCGTGGTCAGCGGCGGCGATCCGACCGTCCGGGAGGACGTTCAACTGCAGTCCGGAGTCGTACACGTACGGAGTGGTGACGTCCAACTGCACTGCGGGGCGCGCGTAGTTGAGCGTGAACGGTTGCATGATCTCTCCCTGATTCGGCTTTCACGTCCTTATACGAATCGAACGGGTGATTGGTTTCCTTACGCTCCGTAACCGGGGTCCGGAGGGAGGTCGTTCGAGGCGTCAGGTAGGAGGACGTCACCTCGGACGAGAGGAGTTGCGCGGTGCCGTTCATTCCGTGAAAGCCCCGCGCGCCGCGGCGAGGGCCTGTTCGGCGTACCCGCGGCCGAACAGCACCGCGTGCACCAGGAGCGGGAAGAGCTGGTGCAGCCCGACCCGCTGCCGCCAGCCGTCGGCCAGCGGTGCCGCCTCCTGGTATCCGGCCAGCACCCGGTCCAGCTGAGGGCAGCCGAACAGCTGGAGCATCGCCAGGTCGGTCTCCCGGTGTCCGCCGTGCGCGGCCGGGTCGATGAGCCGGACCTCCCCGTCGGCACCCCAGAGCACGTTGCCGTTCCACAGGTCGCCGTGCAGCCGGGACGGCGGCTCGGCCGGCCCGGCGAGGTCGGCCAGCTGCTCGCAGACCCGCTCGATCACGGCGGCCTCCCCGGGCCGCACGGTGCCGGCGTCGACCGCCCCACGCAGGTAGGGCAGTACACGGCGCTCGGCGTACCAGTGAGGCCAGTCGGCGCCCGGTGCGTTGGACATCGGTGCGAGGCCGATGTACGCCTCCTCGGGCCCGCCGGGCGGCGGTGCACCGAACGCCGGCGCTCCGGCCGCGTGCAGGGCCGCCAGGGCGTGGCCGAAACGCAGTGCCGCCGCGCCGTCGGGACGCCCGGTCGGCACCCGCTCGGTGACCATCCACCGCTCGTCGTGGCCGAGCACCGCGGGCACCCGCACCGCACGCGCCTCGCCCAGCCAGCGCAGCCCGGCCACCTCGGCGCGTACCGCGCCGGGGGCGTCGCCCCGCTTGACCATCACTGCCGTACCGTCCTCGAGTGTCACTTCGGCGGGCAACCCGGAGGCCGCCCGTGCTTCCGTGACCCGGCGCCCGGTGAGCCGGGACGCCACCTGCCCTGGTTCCTCGTCTCGGTTGACCACGGCCTCAGCGTACGACCCCCAAATGAGGTTCCTCTGAGGGAGTTTCGACCGTTGATACGACAGTTTTCAGCCAAACCCAGGCAGTTACTACCCGTGTTGACTCCGTACGGATAGCGTGAGCTCGCCGCGTCGCCACACCAGGGGCACAGGGCCCTCGCGGGACTAGCGCGCGGCGGAGGAATTCCTACGTGACCACAGCATCCGTGCTGATGGCCGACGTCTTCGAGGTTCAGCCCTACACCTCCCACTGCGAAGTCATCTTCGGCGAGGGCACACATGCCGTGATCGGTGTGTCCCCGGGCAACAGCTACTTTTCCGCCCGTCGCCTGCATGACCTCGCCCGCTGGGGGCTGGACCACTTCGACAGGGTCGATTTCGTCTACACCGACCTGTACGTGGCCGAGATGTATGAGGCATCCGGCTACGCGCCGGACGAGGCCCGCCGCAAGGCGGTGAAGAACCTGCGGGGGGTGCGGGCCAAGGTCCGCGACGCGGTGTCCGCGGCCGACCCGGACGGCTCCCGGCTCGACTGGCACCCGATGTCGGCCTTCCGCACCAACCCCGCCTACCAGGAGATCCACCGGCAGCTGCAGAACAGGCTGCACTCCGACGGCGACTTCCGAGCCGTCTGCAACGCCCTGGTGAGCCGCTTCCTTTCGGCCCGCGGGGAGGAGGCGAGCGAGCGCCAGCGCGATGTGTGCCTGGAGTACGTGTGCGCCGAGGCCCCGCTCTTCCTGGACACCCCCGCCATCCTCAAGGTGCCCTCCTCTCTCAACTGCTACCACCAACTGCTGCCGATGGCCGAGCTGTTGTACTCCCGCGGCGCCGGTCTGCGCGCCTCCCGAAACCAGGGCCACGCCATCGTGACGCCCGCAGCCCCCGAAGGAGCCGCGGCATGACCACCGCCCCCGACATCGACCATGACCTGCCCCTGATGGACTTCCCGTTCTCCTGGGACGGCACCCAGGTGCCCGCCGAGGTGGAGTCCCTGCGCGCCGCCACCCCCGTACGGCGCGTGCGGACCATCGCCGGCGACGAAGCGTGGCTGGTGTCCTCCTACGAGCTGTGCCAGCAGGTCCTGAAGGACGACCGCTTCTCCCTCAAGGACACCTCCGCGCCCGGCGTCCCCCGTCAGTACGCGCTCACGATCCCACCCGAGGTCGTGAACAACATGGGCAACATCACCGGGGCGGGACTGCGCCGGGCGGTGATGAAGGCGCTGAACCCCAAGGCGCCCGGCCTGCTGGACCGGCTGCGCGACGATGCCCACCGCCTGGTGGACCTGATGGAGGCCGAAGGGCCGACGGTGGATCTGCGCGGCGCGTTCTGCGAGCCGTACTCGGCCGGCATGCACTGCAGCATCCTCGGCATCCCGCAGACCGAGGCCCCGGCCTTCCTGCGCAGCCTCGACATCGCCTTCATGAACTCGCCGTGCCCGATCACCGGCGCGCAGATCAACTGGGACCGGGACATCGCCCGGATGGCCGCCCTGCTCGACGACCCGGCCACACACGGCCTGATGGGCGAGCTGGCCGCGCTGCGCGAGGACCCCGACTACGCCCACCTGAGCGACGAGATGCTGGCCACCGTCGGCGTCACCATGTTCGGGGCCGGTGTCATCTCCACCTCGGGCTTCCTCGCCATGGCCCTGGTCTACCTGCTCACCCACCCCACGGCCCGTGACGTCCTCAGGGACCGCCCCGACCTGATCGGCCCGGGCGTGGAGGAACTGCTGCGGGTGAACCTCTCCATCGGCGACGCCCTGCCGCGCCTGGCTCTGGAGGACGCCCGGCTCGGCGACGTCGAGGTCCGCAAGGGTGAACTCGTCCTGGTCCTGGTGGAGGGCGCGAACCTCGACCCGGAGAAGTTCCCCGACCCGCACCGCTTCGACGTCCACCGCGACAACACCGCGGACCACCTCTCCTTCGGCGGCGGCGCCCACTACTGCCCCGCCACCGCCCTCGGCCGTGCGCACGCCCGGATCGCCCTCGAGGTCCTGCTGGACCGCCTGCCGAACCTCGCGCTCGCCGTGCCGTCCGGGCAACTGGTGTGGCGCACCGGGTTCATGAAGCGGATACCCGAGCGGCTGCCGGTGACCTGGTAGCCCCGAGGCCCTCCGTAGGTCCCGTACGGCGTCCCCGGCCCGGCACCCCGGGCGGGGACGCCGACGTACGAAGCCGTCAACGTCCCGCGAACCGTCCCCGGGTCAGTCCCACCGGATTGCCGGGCGGCAGCAGCCCCGCGTCCTCGACGGTCCGGGCCAACGGCTCCAGCAGCTCGGCGAGGCGTGCGGTGCGCTGCGCACCGAGCGCGGTCCACGGGCGCTCGGCCGCCCAGTCGGTCCGGTTCTCGACGAACGAGCGCCCGGCCACGCCCGCGCGGGTCAGCGATCCGTCCTCGGCGAGGAAGCCGCGCTCGCACAGGGCGGCCTCGGCTGCCTGCCAGTCCGCCGGCGCCCACTTGCGGGTCTCGCGCAGGAACGGTCCGTCGGACTCCCCGGCGGCCGCCTTGAGTACCATCGCCTCGACCGGCCCGAGCTCGAGGCCCACCAGGACCGCGACATGCCCGTCGCCCCGGTGCTCGCGCAGGGTCGTCAGTGCCTGCCACAGACGCACCGTCGGCCGCTCGGGGCGCTCCAGCGCCTGGTTCGCCGCGGCCAGCACCCGTCCCGGCGTGTCCGCCGCGGCCGCCGCCTCCCACGCGAGATCGGCCGCCTCCGCAAGCTCCGCCGACCGCGCCACGTCCGGCCCGAACAGCCGGGTCATCGCCGCGTCCATGGCCTCCCACCGGGCCGCCAACACCTGCGCCGGATCCGCGTATCCCCAGGCGTCGGGCAGGGCGCGGGCCACCCGGGCGGGGTGGAAGACGTAGAAGCTGCTCGTCACGACGGACGGAGACACCGCGCCCAGCGGGGCCGCCCGCAGTGCGAAGTACCCCATCCAGAACCCGCGCATCCCCAGCTCGTCCGCCGCCTGCCGCGCCTCGGGCGCGAAGTAGACGAGGTCGTGCACCGGCTCGTAGCGCTCCCACATCCACCGCGCCGTCCCGCCCGCCACTGTGTTCCTCCCACCGCTCGGCCTGTCGTGCCGTCGGCACCAGCCTGCGCTATGACCGCTGTCATAACAAGGGGTACGGCTCAATGCCGGGGCACGGCTCAATGCCCCGGCCAGGTGGGGGCACGACCCCGATCTGCCGTCACGGGTGCCCGGTCCGGACGCGTCCGACGGCACTGCCGAGCAGTTCGGTGAACCACACCCCGCGATCGGGGCCGGCAGCGATGCGGAACGGCACCTTGTCCGCGCCCCGCGCCACCGGGAAGGCGGTGATCCTGCCCTGCGCGTCGATGCTCCCGATCCGGCCGCCCTGGTCGGCGTACCACACCCGCCCGTCCGGCCCGAGGGCGAGGCCGCTGGGGTCGCTGTCCGGATCGGGCAGCGGGAACGGGGTGACGTGTCCGGTGTGGTCGATCCGGTCGACCGAGTGCGAGCCCGACGCGGTGAACCACATCCCACCGGGGCCGGCCACGATGTCGTCCGGGGAGCCGGCGGTGCCGGCCAGCGGATACTCGGTGATCCGGCCGGTGCGGCCGATCCGCCCGATCCTGCGGCCGGCCTGCTCGGTGAACCACAGGGCGCCGTCCCCGCCGGCGGCGATGGAGTAGGGGGACGCACTCGGGGTGGGGACCGGGTACTCGGTGACGCGGCCGGAGGTGGTGATCCGGCCGATCTTGTTGCCGTTCTCCTCCGTGAACCACAGAGCGCCGTCCGGTCCGGGCGCGATCCCGGCCGGGAAGCTGTCCTCCGTCGGCACCGGGAACTCCGTGAGCCGTCCGGAGGTGGTGATCCGGCCGATCCTGTTCGCGTTCCCCTCCGTGAACCACAGCGCACGGTCGGAGCCCACCGTGAGGGCGAGGGGGAAGCTGTCCGGGCTCGAGGTGGGGAAGTCGGTGATCTCGCCCGCGACGGTGATCCGCCCGATCCGGCCGGCTCCGGACGCCGCGAACCACAGCGCCCGGTCCGGTCCGGCGGTGATGCCGGCGGGGAGGCTGTCGGCCTTGGCGATGATCGGATACTCCGTCAAATCGCTGATGTCGGCCCGCGCCGGGGCGGCGACGGCGGCGACCCCGATCAGGGCCCCGAGCGACGTCGCGAGCAGCCGACGGCTGCCGGGTCTGAGCATGGCCGTGCCGGACATGGGCGGCTCCTTCCCGGCGGGGCGAGGGGCAGGACCGCCGCCGCAGGGTGATGGATCGTCGGATTCACGCTAGGGATGCCCCCGGAGTCGTACGGCCGAATCGACCCGGACGGAGGACGGAGGGAGGAGGATCGGCCGGGCTTGAGACCGGTTCTCACCGCCCCCGTCGCTGTCACAGGCATTGACGTGCCTCTCACGCACCTCTACTTTCTGATCGGCTTACCGAACTGCGTTCGAAATATCGATTTTCCGTGTTCTGGGAGACCACATGAGCGCAACCCCCCACCGCCAAGGCCTGCCCTCACGCCGGCTGTTCCTCGGCATGGCCGCCGCCGTGCCGCTGGCCGCCGCGGCCGACCTGACCCTGGGCGCCCGCCCCGCCCGTGCCGCGGACTCCGCCTACGTCATGGGGTACTTCACCGAGTCACCGAACGGCACCGGCACCGACTACGGCCTGCACCTCGCCGTCAGTACGGACGGGCTGTGCTGGATGCCGCTGAACCAGAACAACCCCGTGGTCACCCCCACGGAAGGCGCCGGCGGCCTGCGCGACCCGTACATCCTGCGCAAGCAGGACGGCACCTTCGTCGTCCTCGCCACCGACCTCAAGGGCACCGACTGGAGCTACGTCAGCCAGTACATCCACGTCTGGGACTCCGCCGACCTGCGCACCTTCACCCGGTACCGCCGCCTGAAGCTGCACGACATGAACACCCACAGCTGGGCCCCGGAGGCCTTCTGGGACGCGGCACGGGGCCAGTACGGCATCATCTACTCGTCCGTGAACTCCAGCGGACACAACGTGATCATGGTGAACCACACCACCGACTTCCAGGCCGTCTCCGCCCCGCAGGTCTTCTTCGACCCCGGCTACGACGTCATCGACGGGGACCTCGCCGTAGGCGTGAACGGCGTCAACTACCTCTACTTCAAGAGCAGTTCGGCCCAGACGCTCGTCGGAGCGAAGTCCACCTCGCTCGACCCCGGCAGCTTCACCGTCTTCAGCACGCCGGCCGCCCACGGCGGCACCGAGGCCCCCATCCTCGTCAGGTCCCAGACCTCCGGCACCTGGTGGCTGTGGGGAGACACCTACACCCCCAACGGCGTCTTCTACGCGTGGCAGAGCACCGACCTCGCGGCCGGCACCTGGACCGCCCTCGACCAGCGCACCTACACGCAGCCGGTCAACTCCAAGCACGGCACCATCCAGCCCATCAGCACCACCGAGTACACCGACCTCGTGGCCAAGTGGGGCGCGCCCGCATGGAACCGGCTCAAGTCCTACAACCACCCGGACCGCTACGTCCGCCACGCCGACTACGTGGGCCGGATCGACGCCTACCCCTTCGACCCGTACACCGACTCCCAGTGGAAGCTCGTACCGGGCCTGGCCGACGGAGCCGGTGTCTCCTTCCAGTCGGTGAACTACCCGACCCGGTACCTGCGGCACTACGCCTACCAACTGCGCCTCGACACGAACGACGGCACCTCGGCGTTCGCCCAGGACGCCACCTTCTACCGGACCGCAGGCCTCGCCGACGCCGGCTGGACGTCGTTCCGCTCGTACAACTACCCCACCCGGTACATCAGGCACTCCGACTACGTCCTGCGCATCGACCCGATCTCCACGGCCACGGACGAGGCGGACGCCACGTTCTTCGTGGGCTACTGACGCGGGGCGCCGGATCCGGGGCCGGGAGGGGGCGGCCCTGACCATCGACCTGCGCGTCGGGCGGGCGCGGGTACGGGGACTGCCCGGCGGACAGCCAGGCCGGGTGCCCGCGGGGCGGGCGGCGCTCGACCCGGTGCCGGCCGGCCGCCGTGCCACCGGGTGACGTGGACTGATCCGAACGGGGTGCATCTCGGCGTGTCGCTGGGACAGACGGGTGGAGCGTTGACCCGGCTGGGCGGCCCGGATGGTGCGCGGCAACCGCCTGCCTGACGGTGGTTCATGTCGAGGCCGGGTCGATTCAGCCGATGCCGTATCCGCTGCCCGGCCACGGCGGAAGGACTTCGATATGCGTTCTGCCCGCATGCTCCTCGCCACGGCGGCCGCCGCTGCCGCCCTGTCTTTCGCCACACCCGGCGCCGCGTTCGCCGTACCGGCAGCGGACGACGGCGGACGTGACAACTCCTCCTCCAGCAGAGACCGCGACAGCGATTCCGGTCGTGACAGCGGCTCGGGTCGTGACAGCGATTCCGGCCGTGACAGCGGCTCCGACCAGGACAAGGGCTCCGGCCGCGATCGCGACAAGGGGTCTGACAGCGATCAGGACAACGACTACAGCACGGACCGCGACAACGGCGGCAGCCACGACTCGCCGCGCGGCGGAATGCACACGGGCGGCGGTGCCCTCGCCGCGGTGCGGGGCGACGACGACTTGAGCTCCGACAGCGACGACAGCAGGTTCGACCCCGAGAGCTACAAGGACAAGGACGAGGACGGCGGGAAGGACGACGGCGGCGGCGGTGGGAAGGACGACGGCGGCGGTGGGAAGGACGACTGGGGCAGCGGCGACGACCGCGACAAGCCGCGCGGCGGGATGCACACCGGAGGCGGCGCCCTCGCCGAACCCGGTGTCACCGCGGGCGGGCTGGCCGTGCTCGCGTTCGGCGCCACCGGCATGTACGCCCTGCGCCGCAGGAAGGCCGCCGAGCCGGCGTCCTGACCGGCTTCCCCGTGCCTGGGGGTGCGGCCGCCACCGGCGCACCCCGTGCCGGCGGCCCGCCCCCGAGCTCCGAGCCGCAGGCCCGATCCCCGTGCTGCCGTGCCTGAGTGAGGTGATGTCCGATGGCAGCAGATCCCCCCACCCCGCCCCCCGTCGAACCGGCGGCGGACGAGCAGAACGCCGGCCGCGGCGGGCGGCTGATCCTGTGGGGCGTGGCGATCGTCGTCATCGCTGTCACCGTGTTCGGCGGCCACCACGAAGCGAACGACACCCCGGGCGCATCCCGTGTCTCCGGTGCGACCGGTCCGGCGCGCACCGGCACTCAGGACGCCGGAGAACCGCTGCCGCACTCCGTGCCGCTCCGGCTGCTCATCCCGAAGATCTCCGTGGACGCGCCGTTCGCCGCCCTCTCCATCGGCACCTCGGGCCAGCTCCGGCCCCCGCCGGCGGACAACGTCAATCTCGTCGGCTGGTACGCCGGGGGTGCCTCGCCCGGCGAGGCCGGCACCTCGATCATCGCCGGGCACGTCGACACGGTGACGTCACCGGCCGTCTTCGCCCACCTCGACCAGCTGGTGCGCGGCGACCGCTTCTCCGTCGACCGGGCCGACGGGCGGACGGCGGACTTCGTCGTGGACGACACGGAGACGTTCGCCAAGGACGACTTCCCCAGCAAGAAGGTGTACGCCGACACGGCGCGCCCCGAGGTCCGGCTCATCACCTGCGCGGGCGACTACGACCACTCGGTGGGGGACTACATGGACAACCTGGTGGTCTTCGCCCACCTCGTGTGAGCCCGCGCCGACCGGTGCGGGTCACACGGCGCGGTCCGCGAAGGGGCCGCCCGGGGCGAAGGCCAGCGCGGCGAAACGCTCGCCGATCCGGCGGTGGGTGGCGGCGTCCGGGTGGAGGTCGTCGGGCAGCGGCAGTTCGGCTGCGTCGTCCGCCCCGTAGAGGTCACGGCCGTCGAGGTGGTACAGCTGCGGGTCCTCGGCCGCCCGCTGCCGCACGATCCGGTCCAGTTCCTCCCGGACGACCTCCAGGGTGAGCTTCCCGTACGCCCGTTCCGCCGGATCGCCGGCGGCCCGGAACCGCACCTGCCCGGAACGCAGGGCGCTGAGGTCCGGTGCGGTCGGGCCCGGCGTGTCCTCGTGGATGGGGCACAGAATCGGCGAGACCACGAGCAGCGGGGTGTCGGGGTGGCCCTCGCGGATGGTGTCGAGGAATCCGTGGACGGCGGGGCCGAAGGCGCGCAGCCGCATCAGGTCGGCGTTGACCACGTTGATGCCGAGCTTGACGCTGATCAGGTCGGCGGGCGTGTCGCGCAGCGTGCGCGCGGTGAAGGGGTCGAGGAGGGCACTGCCGCCCAGACCGAGGTTCATCAGCTCCACCCCGCCGAGCGAGGCGGCGAGCGCGGGCCAGGTGGTGGTGGGACTGGCGGCGTCGGTGCCCTGACTGATGGAACTGCCGTGGTGCAGCCACGCCCGGCGGCCCCGGTTCGGCACCGGCTCCACGGGCGCGTCGGTGCGCAGGGCGACCAGTTCGGTGGTCTCGTTGTGGGGCAGCCAGATCTCGACGTCCTTCACCGCGGCGGGCAGGCCGGTGAAGCGCACGGTGCCGACCGGGCCGGGCCGCTGTTCGGCGGTGCCGGTGGTCATGTCGATGGTCAGCGTGTTGCCGCCGGTGACGGAGGCGCTTCCGGCGGGACGACCGTCGACGAGCAGGTCGTACCGGCCGTCCGGGCGCGGCGGGGCGCCGGCGTAGACCCGCTTGGTGGGCAGTGTGTCGAGTTCGACGGCGGTGGCGCGGGTGCGCAGGACGAGTCGTACGCCGGAGGGCTGGGACTCCGCCATGTGGAGCTGCGGGTCGGTGCACTGGGCGCGGGCCCGCGCGGGCAGCCGGTGCGGCAGCAGCCCGTGTTCCGTGCGCTCCAGGTCGAGGGCGCCGCGCACGAGGTCGGTGGTGAGCGGGGTGGTGATCCAGTCGGACGAGGTGAAGTCCATCGGTGCGAGCCTGTCGAGAGGAGAAGATCAATAGGGGCAGAGGGGCAGAGGGGCAGAGGGGCAGAGGGGCAGAGGGGCAGAGGGGCAGAGGGGCAGAGGGGCAGAGGGGCAGAGGGGCAGAGGGGGAGTCAGGGCGTCTGCCAGGTGCGCAGGAGTGTGTCGAGGGCGTCGAGGATCCGGGTCCACGACTCCTGCGAGTCGGGGGCACTGTGGCTGAACCCGCCGGCCGCCTCCAGGCTGACGTACCCGTGGAAGACGCTGCCGAGCAGCCGGACCGCATGGGTCTGGTCGGGTTCGGCCAGGTCGTAGCCCCGCAGGATCGCCCGGGTCATCTGTGAGTGCCGGCCGCCGGCGCTCGCGGCGGCCGCCGCCGGGTCCAGCCGGAACTGTGCCGCCGCGTAGCGGCCGGGGTGCTCCCGGGCGTAGTCGCGGTAGACGCTCGCGAAGGCCCGGAGGGCGTCCTTGCCGGCCCGGCCGGCCAGCGCGTCGGCGGCGCGGTCGGCCAGTTCTTCCAGTGCGAGCAGGGCGATGCCCGTCTTGAGGTCCTGGGAGTTCTTCAGGTGCGAGTACAGGCTGGCGACCTTGACGTCGAACCGCCGGGCCAGCGCGGAGACCGTCACCTGGTCGAAGCCGACCTCGTCGGCCAGCTCCGCCCCGGCACGGACCAGACGCTCCTTGGTCAGTCCCGCACGCACCATAAGCTCTCTCCCGTCTTCCAGGAGTGATTATGCATTTACCTAAAGTGTTTAGGCAAATGACAAGCACGCGTAGCTGGATCCGAACAGGGAAGGGAGTGTCAGCCGCCCGTCGACTCGCGGATCACCAGGGAGAAGCGGCTGACGAACTCCACCTGGTCCACGGGCGGCCCCGTCTGCCCGATCCGTGCGACCAGGAGCGCGAGCGCCCGCTCGGCCATCAGGTCGTGGTCCGGATCCACGGTGGACAGGGAGGGGACGAGGAACGCGCTCTCGTCGACGTTGTCGAAGCCGATCACCTTGACCTGCCCGGGCACCCGCACCCCGGCATCGGCCAGTCCGCGCAGCGCCCCCATCGCCACGGTGTCCGTCACACAGAACACGCCGTCGAAGTCCGGCCCGCCCTCCGCCATCGCCCGGGCCCGCCGGGCGGCGGCGTCCATGGTGAGCGACGGCACGCACTGCACCAGGTCCGGATCCAGAGGCAGGCCGGCGGCTTCCAGCGCCTGCCGGTAGCCGGCGTGGCGCAGGCTCGACACGTCGACGTCGTCGCGCAGTTCCCCGCACAGGACGGCGATGCGCCGGCAGCCGCGCTCGACCAGGTGCCGGGTGGCGGCCGCCGCGGCCTCGACGTTGGGCATGGCGACGTGGTCCACGGGGCCGCCGAAGATCCGCTCGCCCAGGATGACCACGGGGTGGTCGACCTTGAGGGAGTCGACGTCGCCGGGGCCCATGCCGACGGTGGCGAGGATGAGCCCGTCGTAGAGCCGGTTGCGGGACAGGGACAGCGCCGCCAGCTCGCTCTCCCGCCGGGCGCCGGTCTGCTCGATGCTCACCCGCAGGCCGTGCCGGGCCGCCGCGGTGATGAGGGCGGCAGCCAGCCGACCGTAGTACGGGCGGTTCACCTCGGGGACCGCGAGGCCGATGGTTCCGGTCCGGCCCTTGCGCAGATTGCGGGCGGCCACGTTGACGCGGTAGTCGAGCCGGGCCATCGCCTCCAGGACGCGCTGCCGGGTGGCCGGGCGGACGTTGGGGCGGTCGTTGATGACGTTGGAGACCGTCATCGCCGACACCCCGGCCGCCCTCGCCACGTCCTGGATCGTCGCCACGCTCACTCCCGCCCGGTGTCCTCGGCAAGACGATAGAGGGCGGCTCCGTGGGCGGGCAGACCGACGGCCAGGTGGCGGCCGTCGTGCGGGGTGTCGGCGCGGCTCCACACCTCCCGGACGCGGTCGCCGGGGCGGGCGCCCACCGACCCGAGCGGCACCTGGAACCGACGGGGTCCGTCGGCGAGGGAGAACACGGCCGCGTAGCGGGTGGATCCGTCGGTGTCGTCGGCGGTCCACAGGACGAGGTCCCCCTCCCGGAGCACCTCGCGGTTGCCGGTGCTGTGCCACGGCACGGCCAGCGCCTCGTCGTTGGTGAGGAGTTCGACGGTCTCCGGCGGGCTGGTGGGCAGGTCGCCGCCCATCATCAGCGGCGAGCGGGAGATCAGCCACAGGGTGAGCAGGCTGATCTGTTCCGGGCGGGTGAGACGGCTCAGCCGGTCCGCGCCGCGTTCGGCGCGGATGCCGATACGGCCGAGGGGCAGCATGTCGGCGTCCGCCCAGCCGCCCCGGCCCTGCCGGGGAGCCCAGCGGGCCATCCGGGCGAACTGGGCCTCGACGTCCTCCCACCGGTCCCACAGGTCGTCGCAGACCCGCCACATCGTGGCGTTCTCCCGCAGGTGGTCCAGGCGGGCGAGGGAGACGTCGGTGCCGGGGGAGAGACTCAGCTCGATCGGCCGGCCGCTGCGCTCGATGGCCCGGGCATAGGCGGCGATCTCCCGCTCGTGGTACGGGAACAGCATGTCGTCGGCCTTGACGAAGTCCACGCCCCAGCGGGCGAACTGGGCGACCTGCGAGTCGTAGTACGCCTGCGCGCCCGGATGGTCGTGGTTCAGGCCGTAGTTGTCGGAGTTCCAGGGGCAGACGGAGCCGGTGTCGGCGATCTCGTCGGCGGTGAACTCGGTGCCGGCGACGGGCAGCCGGGCGGCGACCGCGCGGCGCGGGATGCCGCGCATGATGTGCAGGCCGAAGCGCAGGCCGAGGTGGCGCACCCGCTGGGCGAGCGGGCCGAAACCGGCCCCGCCGGCGGCGGACGGGAAGCGGTTCGGGGCCGGGAGCTGGCGGCCATGGGCGTCCAGGACCAGGGGCGCGTCCGGGTTGTAGCCGTGGGCGCGGGCCGTGGGCTCGTACCACTGGATGTCCACCACGACGGTGTCCCAGCCGTGCGCGAGCAGGTGGTCCCGCAGGAACTCGGCGTTGGCGATCACCTCGTGCTCGGTGACCGTGGTGCCGTAGCAGTCCCAGCTGTTCCAGCCCATCGGGGGGCGCAGGTGCCGGGCCGGGATCGATCGGTCCATGGTCTCCTCCTCTCAGCCCGCGTGGGTGACGGGTGCCCGGACCGTGACGAACGAGTGCGGCGGGAGCGTGAGGGACAGGCCCCGGCCGGTGACGCCGATGCCGTCGAAGGCGTGCGGTGCCACGGTCGTGGGTGCCTGCGGGGTGTTGTGCGCCTGGAGCCTGTCGGCCGTCAGAATGCGCGCGTACGGCGCCCCGATCCCGCCGCCGCGCAGGTCCAGGCTCACCTCGGCGGGCTCCTCGGCGTCCAGGTTGCTCAGCGAGACGAGCAGGGACCCGTCTCTGACGCTGGCGGAGGCGGAGACCGTCTCCAGCTCGGCGTCGTCCCCGACCCGGCGCCGGGCGGACTCCGCACGCAGGTGGACCGGGAGCGAAGTGGCGTCCTGGTGGCCCTTGTTCATCTCGAACACGTGGTACGTAGGGGTCAGCACCAGCGCGTCCCCGTCGGTGAGGAGCATGGCCTGCAGGACGTTGACGGTCTGCGCGATGTTGGCCATGTACAGGCGCGCCGCGTGCCGGTGGAAGACGTCGAAGTGGGTGCTCGCGACCAGCGCGTCCCGCATCGTGTTCTGCTGGAACAGGAATCCGGGGTTCGTGCCGGGTTCCACGTCCCACCAGGTGCCCCACTCGTCCAGCACTAGACCGACCGTGCGCCGGGGGTCGTAGACGTCCATGACGGTGGAGTGGCCGGTGAGGATCCGGTCCACGTGCCGCGCGGACAGCATCGTGCGGTGGTGGTCGTCGGTGTCGAAGCATGTGGCGCTGCCCTTCGCCTCCCAGGGGCCGGCCAGGGTGTAGTGGTGGACGGAGATGCCCTGGAAGTAGGTGCGCGGGGTGGCCTCACAGCCGAAGCAGCTGATCTGCTGCATCAGCGTCTCGGTCCACTTGTAGTCGTCGTCGGAGGCGCCCGAGGCGATGCGGTACAGCTTGTTGTCGCCGTGGTCGCGGCAGTAGGTGGCGTACTGGCGGGCCAGGTCGGCGGAGTACTCGGCCCGCATGTTGCCGCCGCAGCCCCAGGTCTCGTTGCCGATGCCCCAGAACCTGACCCGCCACGGCTCCTCGCGGCCGTTGGCCTTCCTGAGCCGCACCATGGGGCTGTCGCCGTCGCGGGTCAGGTACTCGACCCACTCGCTCATCTCGCGGACGGTGCCGCTGCCGACGTTGCCGCTGATGTACGGCTCCGCGCCCAGCAGTTCGCACAGGGACATGAACTCGTGGGTGCCGAAGTGGTTGTTCTCCTCGACGTTGCCCCAGTGTGTGTTGACCATCCGGGGCCGCTGCCCGCGCGGGCCGATGCCGTCCTGCCAGTGGTACTCGTCGGCGAAACAGCCGCCGGGCCAGCGGAGGTTGGGGATGTTCAGGGCGCGCAGCGCCTCGACGACGTCGAGCCGGATGCCGCCCTCGTTCGGGATCGGGGAGTCCTCGCCGACCCAGAAGCCGCCGTACACACACCGCCCCAGATGCTCGGCGAAGTGGCCGTAGAGGTGACGACTGATCGTCGGTCCCCCGATGTCGAGGTTGATGATCGCGGTGGCAGCGGGCACGGGGTACTCCGATCCGAGATCGTTTGTATCGTTAAAAGTTCGCATCGAGATGCGATCGCGTCAAGAGAGTGGCGGACAGCCGCGCACACCCACTTTTTTGTGGGTACTTGGCAGCCCCGCCCGCCCGGGAGAGCCTGTTGTCCGAGGCCAGGGGCTGTCGGAAGCGGAGAGCGAGGGGTGGTGATGACGGTGTGTCAGGAGGCTGGCTGTGCTTCGGTCAGCCTTTCCAGGCGGCGGTGGCCCCAGTCGGACAGAGGGCCCAGGGCCTCGGACAGGCCGCGGCCGAACTCGGTGAGCGAGTACTCCGTCTTGGGCGGCAGCACGTCGTACACCTCCCGGTGCACCAGCCCGTCCGCCTCCATCTCGCGCAGCGCCTGAGTCAGCACCTTCTCGCTCAGGCCCGGAAGCCGGCGGCGCAGTTCGCCGGGACGGTGCGGGCGGGACTCCAGCAGCCACAGCAGGTGCGTCTTCCACTTGCCGTCGATCACGGCGATCGCGGCGGTCACCCCGCACACGTTCGGATCCTGGGCGCGGCTGCGCGTCATCTCGTCCTCCCCGGTCCTCTGTCTGGCCGTTTCGGCTTCTTTCCTTTCCTTTACTTATACGGGAGTTGAGTCATGTCTATTCCGTCCGGACGATCCACCGTCACCGTGCTCGGTCTCGGTCCGATGGGCCGCTCGCTCGCGGGCGCCTTCCTGAAGGCGGGGCTGCGGACCACGGTCTGGAACCGTACGCCGGGCCGGGACCACGAGCTGATCGGACAGGGCGCGGCAGGTGCCGCCTCGGCCGAGGAGGCCGTCGCCGCGAGCGACCTGATCGTCGTCTGCCTGGTGAACTACGACGCGACGGACGCCGTCCTGCGCCAGGACGCGGTCACCCGGGCACTGAAGGGCCGTAGCGTCGTCAACCTCACCGCCGACACCCCGGACCGGGCCCGGAACACGGCGGACTGGGCGGCCGCCCACGGCATCCGATACCTGGACGGCGCGATCATGACGCCCGCCCCCGGCATCGGCACACCCGACGCCGTGTTCCTGCACAGCGGCCCGCAGGAACTCTTCCAGGAACACCTGCCCCGGCTGGAGGCTCTGGGCGGCACGCACACCCACCTCGGAGAGGAGATCGGGCGCGCCGCCACCTTCGACATCGCGCTGCTCGACATCTTCTGGACCGCGATGGCGGGCTACGCGCACGCCGTGGCGATCGCCCGGGCCGAGGGCGTCACCGCCCGCGAGCTGGCACCGTTCGCCCAGGGCATCGGCGCGATCCTCCCTCCCCTCTTCGCCGAGTTCGCCGAGGACGCCGACAGCGGCACCTATTCCGGGGCGATCAACCCCATCACCTCGGCCGTCTCGACCATGGCCCACGTCGTCGCCGTCTCCGAGGCGCACGGGATCGACGCGGGCGTGATGCGCGCCACCGAGGGGATGGCCCGCCGGGTGATCGGCCTCGGCCACGGCACGGACGGGTTCATCCGGGTGGCGGAGGTGCTCGGCCGGAACTGACGCCGGGTACCGCGGAGGACGGACCGCGAGCGGCGGCCCGCCGGGAACCGGATCCGCCCGACCGCCTGTACCGGCCGGCCGACTCCGCGTAGCGGAAGGCCGACTCCCTGAGCCGGCAGGGCGACGCCCTGTACAGGTCGACTCCCTGTGCCGGCCGGCGGACGGAACGTAACGGACGCGGACCTGCGACTTGTGCGCACGACGGTCCGGTGGAACGCTTCCGTCCGCCGGTCGCGACCACGGCCGGCGACGGCGGTGAGCACCGGTTTCCCGGGAGACGGACGATCTCCCGGAGCCGGTCGCGGGACGGAACGGGGAGTGGACCGATGGAGCTGGAGCTTCGGCACCTGCGTGTGCTGTGCGCGATCGCCGACGCGGGCAGTGTGGGCCGCGCCGCCGCGCACCTCGGGTACTCGCAACCCGCCGTCAGCACCCAGCTCCGACGCATCGAGCGCCACCTGGGCGAGCCGCTCTTCGAACGGAGTGCGAGCGGGGTGCGGCCGACCCGCTACGGCGCCGAGGTCGTCGCCCAGGCCCGGGACGTCCTGGCCCGCGCCGACGCGATCGGCCACCGCCCGGCCCCGGCCCGGCCGCGCCGCACCCTGCGCGTGGCCGCGACCAACTCGCCCATGCTCTCGGGCACGGTGTCCCGCTTCCGCGCCCGGCTCCCGGAACTGTCCCTCTCCGTGACCAGCGTGTACGCCTCCTCGCGCATCGTCGAGCTGCTGGAGGAGGGCGCGGTGGACGCGGCCATCGCCGCCGACTACCCGGCCATGGAGCTACAGCACTCGACCGCCGTGAAACACCGGGGGATCGTCACCGAGCCGACGTTCGTCGCCCTGCCCTCGCGCCACCGCCTGCGCCAGGTCGCCCAGGTGCAGCTGGCCGACCTGGCCGAGGACGACTGGTTCGTGACCCCGGACGACGGCGCGGGCTGGCCCGGGGTGTTCTACGACGCCTGCGCGGCGGACGGGTTCACCCCGGTCGCCGTACACGAGTTCCTCGGTGACCAGACGCAGTTGCAGAGCATGATCGCCGACGGCCTCGGCGTGTCCCTGGTGCAGCCGACGCTGCGCCCGATCCCGCACGTCACCATCAAGCCGCTGGCCGGCTCGCCGCTGTGGTGCCGTTATGTGCTGGCCTGGCGGCCGGACACCGTCACCGACGACGTGGTGGAGGCGCTGGTCCAGTCGGCCCTCGGCGCCTACCGCGATCTGGTCGCCCAGGCACCTCACTTGAGGACATGGGCGTCGCGCACCTGGAGCATCGCCGGGGCATAGCGGACCGCTGCGGTCCCGGTGTGCCGCGATGTTATGAGTCCGCAGTGCCATGTGCTATGTCACACGCCATTGTTGGGTGCATGGCGCGCTGAGACAGTGCCTCACACGCCTCAACACCCCACCGAGGCGCATCCTTTCGTGGAGGAATCCCGATGCGCTATCGCTTCACGCTGCCCAGACGCCTGGCCGGTGCCGCCGCCGTCTGCGTCACCGTGGCGGGCCTGCTCTCGACACCGGCGCTGGCAGCACCCCAGCCGCACGCCGGAACGGCCGCCCGCACACCCGCCAGGCACAACGCCGCGCCCCCGCCCACCGGCCCGGCCACCGGTGCCACCGACCGCCCCGCGACCCGGACGAAGCGGCTCAGCCCCGCCCAACTCCCTCCCCAGGCACCGCCGTCGACCCGCAGCATGGAAACCGCCCCGCGTACGGCGGCGAAGGCGGCCTCCTGCACCCCGGCCGACTTCGGCAGCCGCACCGGTTCGGCCCTCGTCTCGTTCGTGAAGGGCTCCTCCACGGACTGCGTCAACACCCTCTTCTCGGTGACCGGCGCGGACGCGCACGCCGTCTTCCGCCAGGCGCAGATGCTGACCGTCGCGGACGCCTTCACCCGCACCGCGGCGCAGTACCAGGGCGACAACTCCGCAGGCCTCCTGCAACTGGTCCTCTTCCTGCGCGCCGGCTACTACGTGCAGTTCAACCACCCCGGTGACGTGGGCACATACACCCCGCGTCTCACCACCGCCACCACCGGAGGCCTGGACACCTTCTTCGCCCGCCGCCACTCCCGGGACGTGACGGCGGCCAACGGCGACATCCTCGGCGAGACCGTCATCCTCACCGACAGCGCCGACCAACAGGGCCGCTACCTCGGCCTGTACCGACGGCTCCTGGACGCCTACGACAGCTCGTACGACGCGATCGACAGCATGGTCAGGGCCGTCAACGACGTCTACACGCCCCTGTGGCGCGGCAACTGGAACCCGGCCTACGTGAACGCGGTCGTCGCCGACCCCCGCATCGCCGACACGCTGCACGACTTCGCGCTGGACCACACGGACCTGCTCGGCACCGACCTGGCCTTCCTGGACTCCAACGCAGGGATGAACGTCGCCCGTTACGTCGAGCATCCAGAACTTCAGGCGACCGCACGGCCCCTGGCCAAGGATCTGCTGGACGAGTCGGAGACGACCGGTCCGACGGCCGGGCTCTGGGTGGCCGTGGCCACTCAGGCGAACTACTACGACGGCGCCGACTGCGCGTACTACGACGTCTGCGACCTGCCCGCCAAGCTGACCGAGGCCGCCCTGCCGATCACCCACCGGTGCGACGCGGCGCACACGATCCGGGCCCAGTCCCTGACCGTCGACGACCTCGCCGCCGCGTGCGCCAGCGTGCTCGGCCAGAGCGACTACTTCCGCGGCATCGTCAAGGCCGGCGGTCCGATACCCGGCCAGTACGCCTCGACCATCCAGCTGGTGGTCTTCGCCAGCCGCGCCGACTACCAGACCTACGCCGGTGCGATCTACGGCGTCAGCACCGACAACGGCGGCATCACACTCGGCGGAGACCCCTCCGACCCGAACAACCTGGCGACGTCGATCATGTACCAGAAGGACTACGACGACGGCTTCGTGGCCCGGATCTGGAACCTCAACCACGAGTACACGCACTTCCTCGACGCCCGTGACGACATGAAGGGCGACTTCACCCACCAGATCTCGGTGCCGGACGTGTGGTGGATCGAGGGCGTCGCCGAGTACGTCTCCTACAGCTACCGGCGCCTTGCCGACGACCAGGCGATCCAGGAGGCCGGCAAGCACACCTACCGGCTGAGCACCCTGTTCGAGAACACCTACGACAACAGCGACGTGACCCGCACCTACCCCTGGGGCTACCTCGCCGTGCGCTACATGACCGAGCGGCACCCCGACGACGTCCAGCGCATGCTCGCCCGCTTCCGCGTCGGTGACTACACCGGCGGATACGCCGTCTACCACGACGGCATCGGCACCCGCTACGACGCCGACTTCGACCAGTGGCTCACGGCGTGCGCCGCGGGCGCCTGCGCGAGGCCCGCCGCGGCCTGACCGCACGCACCCGAACAGAACGGCCGCCGACCGGAACCCCGGTCGGCGGCCGCCTTGTTGACCCAGGTGCCCCGCGGGCGGCCGCCGTGGACGGGTTCCGCGGGGCGGGGTGATTTGGGACGGCGGGGTGGGTCCTCCCCCCCC